>CAYQWO010000449.1:0-3718 GCA_964421095.1 uncultured Syntrophaceae bacterium | reverse complement strand
ATCATCCACCCCCACATCGCAATCGATGATAATCTTCTTCATTTGTTCCCCTTCAAATCGCATCTTCTTTTGTCGCCACCCTGGAACAGCGGCCACATAGGATTATAGTCTACTGCCTTCATAATCTTAGTCAATAATTTTTTCCATCCTGCCGACTCCCAATTTTCGCTTCCCATCCCTGTAATGTGGCCCAAGGGCTCTTGCGCCTGGGCTCGGTACCTTAGATTAGAAACGGGGTTAGGCACCGGGCGTATTCTGATTGACTCTTCTTTCTGATTTTAATACACTTTAACTGCGATTCAAACTTGTCTAAACATCCTGACGATCGGGGGATGCAAGCTGGTTCAAAGGTGAATAAACATTGAGGGAGAAGGCGCATGAAAATGCACCATGTTGCCGGAAAGAACAGGGGAAACATTATTCTTTATGCCCTGAGCACATGTATCTGGTGCCGGAAAACAAAGCAGTTATTGGATCAGCTGGGCGTAGAGTACAATTACATCGATGTGGACCTGCTGGAAGGTGAAGAAAAAACAAAAGCCACAGATGAGGTAAAAAACTTGAATCCCCGCTGCTCTTTTCCCACCCTGGCCATCAATGGGAAATGTATTATAGGCTTTGATGAGCAAAAAATCAGGGAGTCGGTAGGATGAGCGCCCGCATGGATGTGACTTCTGAAGAAGTCGATCAATTGTATCAAAGATTATACCGAGATGCGGAATCGGGTGGGTACCATTTGAATCCAGATGTGAACTTCACCAAAGAACTGGTGAAGGGCTTGCTGATTAACGAAAAAAGATACGGGTATTGGGCATGCCCATGCAGGTTGGCTTCCGGCAATAAAGAGGAAGACCTGGATATTATCTGTCCCTGCGATTACCGGGATCCTGACCTGACAGATTATGACGCCTGCTATTGTGCGCTCTATGTTTCTCAAGCGGCCTTAAAAGGTGAGAGAAAGGTGCAATCCATCCCGGAGAGGCGGCCGCCGGCAGAAGAGAGGAGAAGATCGCAGCCTGAGCCCTTAGCCCAAATTATTTCTTCTCTTCCCCTGCCCGTGTGGAGATGCCGGGTTTGCGGTTATCTATGCGCCAGGGACAAACCACCAGAGGTATGCCCGATATGCCGGGCGAAAAAGGATCGATTTGAGAAGTTCATATAAATCTGTTTCAAACCTGAATATTTAAAATTCTCCGTATGCAACAATGAAGAAAATGGAACCTATTTGCCCACGCACTTGGACCAGCAATGAAAAGGAGAAAAAGAGGAGGAGAGGAACGATGAGGACCGCCATTACCTGTCTCAGAAAAAAAGAAACCTGGATAATTTTAGCAGTCCTGAGCGTTTTTTGGGGAACCTCGGCTTGGGCCGACGCTGGCAAGGTTGTCTCGGCGATCGATTCAGCCAGTCCGAGCTACAAAGCAGTTTCTCAGAAAATCCATGAATGGAAGGAACTCGGCCAGCAGGAATATAAAAGTTCTGCCCTCCTGATGGAGGAGTTAAAAAAACTCGGTTTCAAAGTAACCGGAGATCTTAAAGTTCCGGCAGACCTGGTCAAGGAAGGAATTGCCAAAACTGCCTTCCGGGCAGAAATGGTGGGGAAAGGACCAGGACCGACGGTCACCATCATGCTGGAATATGACGCTCTGCCCAACGGCCATTCCTGTGGTCATAATCTGATTGCCACCTCGGGTCTTCTGGCGGCGGCGGGCCTGGCGAAAGTTATGCCCGAGACGGCCGGGAGATTACTTGTTATCGGAACCCCAGATGAAGAAAGGGGATCTCTGGGAGGAGGAAAAGTTGCCCTCCTGGAAGGCGGACATTTTGCGGGTTCGGATGTGGTTTTCATTACCCATCCCGGGGACCGATGGAGTGTAGACCAGAGACTCCTGGCCATTAAGAGGGTTTTCTTCACCTTTAGAGGTAAGGCCGCCCACGCCGCGGCCGCTCCCCATAAAGGAATCAGTGCCCTGGATGCTGTCATTCTCACTTTTAACGCTACGGATATGCTTCGGGAGCACGTCCGGCAGGATGTTCGCATACACGGGATCATCACAAAAGGCGGTGATCGAGTGAATGTCGTCCCCGAGTTAGCCCAGGCCGAGTTTGCCGTGCGGGCGCTGGATACCGCAACAATGGAAGAGACTTTCCGGAGGGTGGTAAATTGTGCCAAGGGTGCTGAATTAGCCACGGGGGCGCAGCTGGAATTCAAAGAACCCCGCGTTTACCTAACCGCACCGATTCATCTACCAGCTTTAACCTCCCTGATGCGAAAAAAGTTAAACTCTCTCGATGTACCTGATAATGAAATTAAGGATAATACAGACTTTGGGTCTTCGGATTTGGGAAAAGTTGGATTCTTTTATCCCACGATAAATTTACATTTTAAAATTGCCCCCGAGGGAACAAGTCTCCATTCGGATGCCTTTCGGGAAACCGCAGCTTCTGAGGAGGGATGGAAGGCCACGGTGGTTGCGGCTAAGGCCATTGCCCTTACGGCATATGACTTGTTCAATAACCCTGAGAAGGTAAAACAGATCGGGGAAAAATTCAAAGAATTAAAGGAAAAAGAAGGAAAATAAAGATAGGTTATGATAATATAAATAACAGCTCAGCTTTTCTATCCCCTGTAAGGAATGAAACGGAAAGGAGGATTTGCCGATGGCCGAAAATGAAACGGATGAGAGTAGGTTTGTGAGAGGGTTTTTGATTGGCAGCATTCTGGGTGTACTGGCAGGGATGCTTTTCGCCCCCAAACCCGGGAAAGAGCTGAGGGCGGACCTCAAACGGAAAGGGGAAGAAGTTTTCGACGAAGCCAAACACCTGTATTCCGAAACACGGTCTAAAGCCAGCGTCATCCTGGAAGATGCGCGGCATCGGGCGGAAGAACTTATAAAAGAAGCCAATCGGCAGCTCGCGGAAGCTCGCCAGAAAGCCAGGGAGGTTTTGAGGAGTGCAGAGAAAAAGGCGGGTGAAGAAGAAGCCAAAGGCGGAGCCGGAAAAGAAGCGGAAGAAAGGATAGAGGCCGGTGTGTAAACTGTCCGGCATGGATTCTCTACGGGAAAGATAAGAATCAAGCCCAGGCCCAATTTGAAGGGAGATCACTATCCATGGCCCTGACTATTATTCTCATTATCATTGCAGCGACCTTAGTGATTGCCGTGATTCTTTTGATTCCGGCTCTTTCGCAGATTCGGCGGACGTCCCTGGAGGCGGAAAAATTTTTCGAAACAATTCGTTTGCAGATCGTTCCCCTGGCCCATGACCTGACGGTCATTGCGCAGGAAGTCAAACGAGTCCTGGATTCGATCCATCGACAAGTGGGCAAAGCGGAAGAAGCTGTCACGACCTTCCGGGATACTGCTGTGCGCCTGCGCGATTTCGAAGAAGAGATATTGCACAAAATTCAGGAGCCTCTTTCGGAGGTGGCCACCCTGCTGGGAGCCGTCGGCCGGGGAATTGGCGCTTTCCTCCGCATGATTCGTCGTTGAATGAATCATCTCTAATCTTTTAGTCTTTTATTTTCCCGGGAGTAATTCTTCTGCCTCCCCCGCTTCCATTTCACCCTTTGGCTAAAATTCAGAAATCTGCTCAGTGAATTCATCAATCTCTTCCTGAAAGGGATGATGGGGTAGGGCTCCTTAGACCATTTCTAGCGAGTTGTAGATCTGCAGAGCAAGCTTTCCGAACTCCGGGGAAGTTCTTCCTTCCAGGGTCC
>CAYQWO010000448.1:1366-3718 GCA_964421095.1 uncultured Syntrophaceae bacterium | reverse complement strand
CCCAGCCAGCGCTGGCTGCCGGCCATTACCGCGGTTTTCGTCACCAGCCTGATTGTATCCAACATCATCGCTGTCAAATTGATCTGCGTAGGGCCGTTCTTTTTGCCGGCCGGGATTCTCATCTTTCCCATTTCCTATATCTTCGGTGATATCCTGACTGAGGTATATGGCTACGCCCGCGCGCGGCGGGCAATCTGGGTTGGCTTTTTCTGTAATCTACTCGCCGTGATCATTATCTGGCTTTCCATTCAAATCCCTCCGGCCCCATTCTGGTCAGCGGGTTCATTGGGATCCTCCCAGTCTTCGCAGCAGGCATACCGGGCCATTCTCGGATTCACCCCCAGGCTGTTGGCGGCATCTTTCGTCGCGTACCTGTTTGGCGAATTCCTCAACTCCTTTGTCCTGGCCAAGATGAAGATGGCTACCCATGGTCGGCATTTGTGGCTGCGCACGATCAGCTCGACCATCGTTGGCCAATTGGCGGATTCGGGGATTTTTATCCTGCTGGCATTTTATGGTACGATACCAGCCGCTGCCCTGGCTCCGATGATCGTTAGCCAGTGGCTGGTAAAGTCTGCCTACGAGGCATTGGTCACACCCGTTACCTATATTGTGGTGAATTATCTCAAACGCGTGGAGAGGGAAGACTATTATGATCGGGGGACAAATTTCAACCCGTGGATATGGGGGAATTAACCCTCTAAATTGCGGATTGCGGATTGCAAAATTCGGAATTAGGAATCCGTGCCCACGTTTCCATGTTGAAAATAAAATTGAAAAACGGAATGCGCATAGCGCTAAGCGCTTAGCGGTTCTTTTTGTTCATGGAGGGCAAAGATGAACATCACCGAGATTCTGAAAAAGACCGCGCAGCGTTTGCCAGACAAGGTGGCTTTCTATTTTGACGATCAGGGAACGACGTACAAGAATTTGCAGGATTCGACCGAATCCTGCGCTTTTGGTTTGCAAAAAATCGGCGTACAGAAGGAAGACCGGGTGGCCATATTCACCCCCAACTGTCTGGAGTTCATCATCTCCTGGTTTGCGGCGGTGCGGTTGGGGGCGTCCGTGGTCCCCGTCAACATCATGTTGAAAGCCCGGGAGTCCAGATATATCCTGGAAAATGCGGAGGTGAACACGCTGGTGGTGCACCAGAGTCAGGTGGAGATGATTCATTCCTTCCGGTCGGGCCTCCCGTTCCTGAAAAATTTGGTCGTAGTCGGGAAACAACTTCCAGCAGGTTCTCTGCGTTTTGCAGATTTTCTTTCCGAAAAGCCCCCCAAAGAGATGATGGTGGATTGTGCGCCGGATGATACCGCCACGATGATCTACACCTCGGGGACGACGGGATTTCCCAAGGGGGCCATGATTACCCATGCCAACCTCTATTCCAACGTCCAGGGCATTATTGAAGCACTTCATCTGGATGAAAAGATGATCCGCGTGTCGGTGACCCCTCTTTTCCACGCCATGGGCTTGACCGTGAATATGCTGGCGGTGACGATGCTCGGGGCTACGGCCGTCATCCAGGCGAAGCTTGATTTTGAAGAATTCCTGAAAGCCAACGAACAATACCGGGCCACCATGGTCAGCGGAGCCCCGGCTTTGCATTATATGCTGGCTAATGACCCCAGGACTGAGAAATACGATCTCTCTTCATGGAAAGTCGCCATGTCCGGAAGTGCGCCCTTGCCCGTGGAGGTCCTGCGGAAATTTGAAGAAAAATTTAAAATCCCCATGGTCGAAGCCTACGGATTGACCGAGGTGACTACGGCCGCCACCGCGAACCCCTTTTCCGGAATCCGGAAACCGGGCTCTGTGGGCCTTCCCCTTCCGCACCTGGAAGTCAAAATTTTTGATGACCAGGATAAAGGGGTCCCGGTCGGGGAAATCGGGGAGGTGGTCATCCGGGGACCGGCGGTGATGAAGGGTTATTACAACAATCACGAGGCCACCGCGGAAACATTGAAAAGTGGATGGTTGCACACCGGTGACTTGGGCAAGATGGATGAGGATGGATATATTTATATTCTCGACCGGAAAAAAGACATGATCATCTGTAGCGGCTATAATGTGTATCCGCGGGAGGTCGAGGAGCTTTTGCATACTCATCCGGCAGTCCTGGAGGCGGCGGTCATCGGGATCCCGGACCCCAAACGGGGGGAGAGCCCCATGGCCTTTATCATCCCCCGGCCCGGGAAGAGAGTCACGGAGGAAGAGCTCGTCCAGTTCTGCCGGGATAACCTGGCGGCTTATAAGGTCATCAAAGCAGTAAAGTTCATGGAAGAGTTCCCTCGGAACCCCAACCGCAAAGTCCTAAAACGCGAGCTACGGGAGATGGTGAAAAATTGA
>CAYQWO010000448.1:0-1266 GCA_964421095.1 uncultured Syntrophaceae bacterium | reverse complement strand
CAGAGGGAGAGTCAGGGAGGATTAATATTGCAAAATAATGCTAGAAATCGACTTTGCGCATCCAGAGAGTGAGAAACCGATTACCGATGACCCATCGCCGATGAAGACAAAAGAAATAAGAGAAATACTTAATAAGGTACGAGAAAATCTCGCTGAAAAATTCCGCGATAATCTTAGATGTCTGATCTTGTATGGTTCATGGGCAAAAGAGACTGCCAGGAAAGATTCGGACGTTGACCTCCTGGCGATCTTTGACCGAATGGACAAAGAAGTAAGAAAGTCAATTCATGATATGGTATGGGATGCTGACAGGGATATAACCATCGAACCGGCGAGTCTCGATGATTTTCGCGATGAAAAATTGCCCCTTTATACCGCGATAAAAAGAGAGGGGGAAGTAATTTGGGGTGAGGTGGATCGCTCCATCCTTCCCATCTCCCCGGAGATTAAATATTCGGAATTTATAAGAAGGTCCTATGAATTTGAATCAAGCAAGATAAAGATTGCTCAAGAATTATTGGAGAAAGATTTATCCTCCGGAATCGCTGAAATTTGCTTTGTGGCCTCAAAGCATGCCATTCAGGCAGCTTTGGCTATGAAGGGGGAAGGATATTCGAGCAAAGTGGCAGTTCTCTTGCCTCTGGCCGAGAGGTATTTCGGAAAAGAAATTGCCGAGGCCTTTAAAAAATTGTTTGGCCTGTATATAAAAACAGAATATGGGTTAGAATTTCCTACGGACGAAGAAGCAAAAATGGCTGTAGAATATTCAAAGGAAATTCTAAATGTATATGAATCAGTAATCACCGATAAAGTAGGCCTCGAGAGGCTTTATGACTCCATAGCCCCAGAGCAGACCGGGAAGAAGGCATAGGCATTTTCTTTAATGTCCATAGGAAAGTCTTCTGGAGCATCGAGAACTTTTTCATTGATCCTCACCAGACAGAGCTTTGATAAGTCTTTTTGCCTCTTCAACATCGTTTTCTATGTCTTTGCTGGTAAGCTCCGTTGGAATGGCCAGAGGGTATCTGTCAGCGAAATAATATCCGGAGACTCGTTCACATAATTTTCGGAATTGTTCGAGGGCAGGATTATAAACAATAGCGTCGCTGAGTAGATCATGAAGGGCGTGAATTTTTTTCAGTTTCCAACCGTGTTGAAGTAGAAATGCTTTCAAATATTTTTCCAATGATTGCTGTAAAAAGTAGCCTGCTGCTTCGGCATCGTTATCTCTTAAATTTCTTTTCATACGTTCCCAATCTTTTTGAG
>CAYQWO010000447.1:1359-3723 GCA_964421095.1 uncultured Syntrophaceae bacterium | reverse complement strand
CAGCTCTTGGGATTTATCTTTCTTCCGAGCCAGGTTGATGTAATTTTCGATCTCATGGTCACTCAAATTGCTGGCCGTATAATAACCGATGAGACCTTCCACGTATTCCTGACGGTTGATCTCCGTATCGGGAACCCCATCTCCTTTCAGTGCTTCGAGGGCCTGCTGGTGAAGTTTCTCCCTTGTGATAATCCCCCTCTTCTCGAGGACCTCCATAAAGATGCTGAACATCAGCCCCACGAGATTCGGGTACTGGTTCATTTTTCTAAACAATCTGTATGTCTTGAGGATATCCATCCTAAACCCAGCCCCGCAGTTTGCAGGCCTCTGCTACCCTTGACACAGAGACGAGGTAGGCAGCTTCTCTCATGTTGACCTTCTCCTGTAAATACATCTGGTAGACTCCGCGAAAGGCCCGTGACATTTTTTCGTCGAGCCTTTCCTGGACCTCCTGCAACGGCCAGTAGAAATTATACGCGTTTTGAACTTGCTCAAAATAGGAGACGGTCACCCCCCCTGCATTGGCAAGAAAATCGGGTATGAAAAAGACCTTCTTCTGGTGAAGGATCTCATCAGCCTCTGGTGTCATCGGCCCGTTGGCCAACTCACAGGAAATTTTGCACTTGATTCGATCTGCATTGGCCGCTGTAATCACATTTTCAAGGGCCGCTGGGAAAAGAACCGTTACATCCAGTTGCAGGAGTTCTTCGTTGCTAATTCCGTCGGCACCTGGAAATCCATTGAGACTGCCGGTTTTGAGCTTATGATCCACCACCTGTTTGGGATCTAACCCTTTTGCGTTAAAAATCCCTCCCTTGGAGTCTGAAGCTGCCACGAGTTTAAGTCCAAGTATCTCAGTGCCCAGAAGAGCAGCGTTTTGACCGGCATTGCCAAAGCCCTGAATCGCCATCGTCTTGTCCCGAAGATCGATGTTCAATATCTTAGCGGCTTCGCGCGTGGCGTAGATGCCGCCTCGTGCCGTCGCATCTCCACGACCCTCCGATCCTCCCAGGGGAATGGGTTTGCCCGTGATGACGCCGGGATGATGTTGCCCTACTAATGTCTCATATTCGTCCATCATCCAACCCATGATCTGAGGAGTCGTATAGACATCTGGAGCAGGCACATCTTTCGAAACCGATAGCATCGAGGCGATTGCCCGAATATAGGCGCGAGCCAAACGCTGCTTCTCGGACTCCGACATTTCTTTCGGATTGCAGGTTATACCTCCCTTTCCTCCTCCCAAGGGAATATCCACCGCAGCCGTCTTCCAAGTCATCCAGGCAGCCAGAGCGCGGACCGTGTCAATGGTTTCTTCCGGATGCCATCGGATGCCGCCTTTCGCAGGTCCCCGGGCAGTGTTATACTGGACCCGATAGGCATGAAAAATTTGAACGCTTCCGTCATCCATTTGAACGGGAAGCGTCACCTGGAGCTCTCGCTGAGGCCACCGGAGCAGATCATGGGTGGCTTGATCTAAGCCTAATCTCTCTGCTGCAGCATCCAGCTGTCTCTGCGCAATCTTAAAAGGATTCAACTCTGGCATGTCTTGTTCTCCTTTTTTGGGATTAATAATAAAAAAAGGCGCCAAATTTCTTTGACGCCTTCGTCTTCAATACACCTTTGTATTGACAAAAAAAATTTTTAATATAAAAACCTTTTTTTGTCAAGAAAATAAGATAAGAAAATAAGATAAGATCTCTGAAAAAGTGATATTGGAACAGGCAGACGGGTTTCCAAAGCTTTAGAATTGCGGTTATTATAGAATCTTATGGGTATCCTTCGCTATAACTGAAAATGAAATAAGTATGCGGTATTAGACCTCTTCAGCAAAATTTAATGAAGGTTCCGCCCTGCCTGCCGGCAGGCAGGTCTAAAACTTTTTCAACCCCTCTGCCTGTTCCACGGCACTTTCAATACAGTAGAAAAAGACTTTTTCAAAGATCTCAAGATGAAATTTCTAAAAAGTTGTTCTTTGTTTCCGAATCATACTAAGCCATTGCATGCGATCTTATGTTTTTTAAAAAATAAAGGGGATACCTGGTATTTTCAGGTATCCCCTGACTTAAAATAATCTAATGTTTGATACTTCGACGGCGCCAACCCCCATCCTTTAGGAGAGGGGGTCAAAAGCGCTGCTCAGTAGCAACCCTGAGCAAACCCCAGGATTTAGACCGGGGAAAGTCAAAGGGTTGATTATCTCGCCCTTAAGGCTTTGGATTTGATAAGAGCTTCTATGTTTAGGTTTAGAATCTTAGCGGAAGCTCTTTCGCCTCTGTCAGGTTTTCGAAGAATTCTTTCAACCTCCTCTTTGTCACTATCCATCACATAAGGGATGCCAGACAATTCTGAGGCCTCCCGAGT
>CAYQWO010000447.1:0-1349 GCA_964421095.1 uncultured Syntrophaceae bacterium | reverse complement strand
ATTTCAACGCAAATTTCCTGGCTCCGGCCATCAACTGTTGGAGTCCGGCATTCAGCCGATCGAAATAGGTGACCATTCCGATGGTCCCTGTTGGAATTCGTTCAAAATCCTTCCCATATTTGTCCTTCAATTTGGCAGCCAAGACGAAGACGTGCTCAACATCTGTCCCAAATTTAGCAACATCTGCAGGAACCTTTCCCTTTTTTACCATCTCCCCAATGGTATTTCCCAACATGGCAGCAGTCATGGAAGCCCGTCCGAGGCAGATGGCTTTGATATATGGAGCGGCCAAGGCGATCGCTTTAAAAATGTGGTCCTCCAGAGCGAGCCCTCCTGCCATGGCACAACTTGGAATGAAAGCGCCTTTTTGCTCTAATCTTTTTAAGAACTGAAAGAGGAGGCTTTCAAGGTAAACCGTGGGGACTCCCCACTCGTTCATCATGCGCCAGGGGCTCATTCCCGTTCCTCCTCCAGCGCCATCCACGGTGAGAAGGTCAATCTTAGCATCCGAGGCATATTTGACTGCCCTGGCCAGATCCGCAGGCCGATAAGCTCCAGTTTTTAGGGAGATATGTTTAGTTCCAATCTTTTTCAGACGCTCCACTTCTTTATGGAACCCTTCTTCATCCACCATGCCCAGCCTGGAATGGCGCTCAAATTCTTTAAAATCTCCTTGTTGAAATGCTTCTTGAATCACATGGTCTTCTGGGTCAGGGAGGACGATATAACCTCGGCTCTTCAGTTGCAAAGCCCTTTCTAAGGTCGGGAGTTTGACCTCGCCACCAATATCCTTTGCTCCCTGTCCCCATTTTGGTTCAATGATCTCGACACCTAACTTTTCTACGACATATTCTGGAACCCCAAGACGCCCATCTTCCACATTGTATTGAACGACGATCCCACCATTCCCGTCATACCACTGTTGGAATGTCTTGACACGGCGTTCCATCTCTGGAGATCTGACGACACGGCCATTTTTGAGCTCGGAATGGGGGTCCATGCCACAGACGTTCTCACCAACGACGACCAACGTCCCTGAGATGGCTGCTGCAATGGCCATGGATTCCCAATGAATACGGGCGATGTCGGTCGAGCCCAATGCACCTGTAAAATAAGGGACCTTTAGTCGAATCTTTTCTTTTGCTCCGACCTCTGTGGAGACATCGACTGCTGGGAAAGTCGCACGATCTGAATCGGCAGGAACGCCGATCGCACCGACACAGGTGCCCTGGATATTGAAATGGGAAAAATCGACGGGGTAATCCTTCTCAGACCCTGAGGTCACCTTGGAGAAAGGCTGAGGATAGAGAATCTCCCTTCCTCTTAAGGCGGAGCGGCCCACTTCGCAA
>CAYQWO010000446.1:0-3728 GCA_964421095.1 uncultured Syntrophaceae bacterium | reverse complement strand
CATTGGCCGCCATTATCGGCGCTTTTGAACTCACCCGCGCGGGACAGGAGATCATCGAGAGGACCTTCCGTTCCCTGGAGATCTATCTGGTGGTCGCGGCCATCTATTTTATCATCTGCTATCCCCTCTCCTACTACACTCGAAAGGTGGAGAAACAAAGGGTGACGGGTTTCTGAGGTTCTTTATGATTGAAGTGAGAGATATCTACAAGAGTTTTGGAAAGGTGAAAGCCCTCAATGGAGTAACGACCACCATCAAAAAGGCCGAGGTGGTGGTCATCATCGGCCCGAGCGGCTCTGGAAAGTCAACCTTTCTTCGCTGCCTGAATCATCTGGAAAAGATTGACCGGGGGACGGTCATCATTGATGGCATCCCCCTGACCGATTCGAAGACCAATATTCATAAGGTGAGAGAGGAGATCGGGATGGTCTTCCAGCAATTCAATCTTTTCCCCCACCTCAGTGTGCTGCGGAACATCACCTTGGCTCAAATCAAGGTACGGAAGCGTTCCCCAGAAGAAGCGGAACGGATTGCGCGGGGTCTCCTGGAGAAAGTGGGTATCCCGGAGAAGGCGGACAACTATCCCTTTCAACTTTCCGGAGGACAACAACAGCGGGTCGCCATTGCGCGGGCCTTAGCCATGCAGCCCAAGATCATGCTCTTCGACGAACCCACCTCTGCCTTAGACCCAGAGATGATCGGAGAGGTGCTGGATGTGATGAAGAATTTAGCCAAGGAAGGGATGACCATGGTGGTGGTGAGCCATGAGATGGGTTTTGCGAAGGAAGTGGCCGACCGGGTCATCTTCATGGATGAGGGAAAGATCGTTGAAGAAGGAACTCCGGATCGTCTCTTTGACCATCCCCGGGAGGAGAGGACCCGAGCCTTTTTGAGCAAAGTTTTGAAGTAATGCCCCGGCCCTCTTTAGTAAAGGGGGAGATGGGGATTAGAAAGTAGGGAGAGGAGATGCCTGAAAAGATCATCGGTATCTTAGGAGGGATGGGCCCGGAAGCTACGATCGATCTCTTCACAAAGATTGTCAAGGGGACGAAGGTTAAGAAAGATCAAGATCATTTGAGGATTCTGATTGACAATAATCCAAAGATTCCAGATCGAACCTTAGCCATACAGAGGAAAGGACCCACTCCCCTGACCCAGTTGGTTCGAAGCGCAAAAATTCTGCAGAAAGCCGGCGCTGTCTTTATTGTCATCCCCTGCGTGACCGCTCATTATTACTACGATTCCCTTCAGAAGAGGATAAAGATCCCGATTCTCCACATTGTAGATGAAACAGTGAGGTATATTAAGAAGAAGTTGAAAGGAATGACTAAAATCGGCCTGATCGCGACGGAAGGGACGATGCAGACCGGCCTCTTCCAAAAGGCTCTGTCCAATAATGTTATAGAATTGATCCTGCCAACTCCCGGAGTCCAGAAAAAATGGGTGATGGAGGCCATTTACGGGAAGAAAGGCATTAAAATCGTCGGTCCGTCAGAGCAGGCCAAACGTCTGATCCTTAAAGCCTCCGAGAGTTTAATCAAGCAGGGGGCACAGGCCATCATTGCCGGCTGCACAGAGGTCCCGCTTGTATTAAAAAGAAGAGATCTTCCGGTCCCGGTGATCGACCCGATTTCCGTCCTCGCCAGTGCTGCCATTCGGAAGGCCCGAGGTAAAAAAGGGAATTCGGTGCCCTAAGAAATTTCCATACCATCCAGATTTTCTATCGCTGCGGCGTGTGGATTATTACGGTAATGTAAAAAAAGCCAGGAAAAACCACTCTGAATAATACAGAAAGACAAGCGAAACCCTCCCACTTGAGGGGGAGGGGAGATAACTTTTGCCAATACGGGTAAAGAAAAGGAGAGGTCCATGGGAAAATGGACGGAGGAAGTGGAGGAGCTGGTCCATCACGGCAGGATTAAGGTTCCCTATACCTGGTCTGTAGGGGAGGTGGGTTCCCGGTTCTTCATGGAGCTGCGAGACCATAAGAAAATCTTCGGTACGCGCTGCTCGGCCTGTAAGAAGGTTATCGTTCCTGCTCGGAAGCTTTGTGGCCAGTGTTTTCGGCACACCGAGGAATGGGTCGAAGTTGGTAATGAGGGCACAGTCCAGACTTTCACGGTGGTCCGCTATCCTTCAGAAGCTCAACCACTGAAGCCCCCCTTCGGGTACGCAGTCATTAAGCTCGACGGGGCGGATACGGGTATGACCCACCTGCTATCCGGGTCGGACCCGGCGAAATGGCGCGTCGGGATGCGCGTGCAGGCGGTCTTCAAAGAGAAACGAGAAGGAAACATCCTGGATATTGCGTACTTTCAACCCATAACCCCTTAAGGGGAGATTCGAAATCCGAAGCACGAAATCCAAAACGTTTTAGGATTTTTGAACATTTGAATTTTGGTATTGTTTCGAATTTCGGATTTCGATATTCGAATTCTAAGCCCGGCTATGCCGGATTGGGGAGATAATATGGAGCGCGTCGCTATTGTCGGCGTAGGCCAGACAAAGTATGAGAGGTGGAAAAGGGGGGAGAGCTTCGCAGACCTGGTCTTCGAGGCCACTACGAAAGCGCTGGAGGATGCCCGGATGACCGTCAAGGAGATTGACAACGTGGTCACGGTCTCCAACGATTTCTGGGATGGGCGGACCATATCCAGCATGGCGGTGATGGACGCCTGCGGGGCATACGAGAAAAATGTTTCTACGGTTGAAGGAGACGGAACCTTTGGTGCCCTCTATGGCATGATGCGCATCCTTTCGGGGTCCTTCGGGACGACCTTGGTGGTGGCCCACTCTAAAGGGTCGGAAAGCGTCTCCAGCCTGATCACCAACGGAATGTTTGATCCCATCTACCAGAGAGCCCTGGGCCTGGACGCCGTTACCTCCTCGGCGCTGCAAGCCAGGCGGTACATGCACAAATATGGCATCACGGAAGAGCAGTGTGCCAAGGTCTCCGTCAAGAACCACGGAAACGCCAAGCACAACCCATATGCCCAGCTGGCCATGGATATTTCAGTGAAGGAGGTGATGGGTTCGCGAATGCTTTCGGACCCCATCAAGCTTTTCGACGCTTCGCCGATCTCCGATGGGTCCTGCGCCATCATCTTGGCCAGCGAAGACCGGTCGAAAAAGATCGCTCAAAAGCCAGTATGGATCAAGGGCGTAGGCCACTGCGCGGAAGCCTATTTCCTGGGGGATCGGGACTTGGCCGAATGCCCCTCGCTGGAGGCAGCCGCCAAGAAAGCCTACGGGATGGCCGGAATTTCCAACCCCCGGAAGGAGATCGACGTGGCCGAGGTTTATGATGCCTTCAGCTATATGGAGCTTCTCTGGAGCGAGGGGTTGGGCTTCTGCGGCAAGGGAGAAGGGGGAAAGCTAATCGATAGCGGGAAGACTCAGAAGAAAGGCGAGCTCCCCATCAACCCATCGGGCGGGGTCCTCTCCGCCCATGCCGTTCTGGTCGCCGGCCTGGCGCGGGTGGCGGAATGTGTTCTCCAGGTCCGGGGAGATGCCGGAGCCCGGCAGGTCGAGGGGGCGAAGACCGCCGTAGCCCATGGGATTAATGGGCCTTGCGGCCAGAGCCACTGTGTGATTGTTTTGGGAAAATAAACCTATAAATTCGAAATCCGAAACAAATTCTCCATGGCCATGGGCCCCCGCGACCCCTGAAAATTTTTTGGCCCGAGGCCAAAGGATTCGCTGGCAGAATGAGGCGGTGATTCTTTCAT
>CAYQWO010000445.1:0-3741 GCA_964421095.1 uncultured Syntrophaceae bacterium | reverse complement strand
CCCGACCTATGTCCAAAGAAGAATGCCTGGCCCTCTTCGAGGCCATGTGGGAGGGGAACCCCAGGAGAATTTAGCGAAAAGGATACAGGTCGCAAGTTTCAGGTTGAAGGTTTCGGGTTGCACTCCCCCGTCATTTGCGGGATGGCAACCCGAAACCTTTTTTATCCCGCCATCCTTCCACTATTACGGCACAGTCTTTTGGGGAAGGGAGAAAATTCCATGAGCGGATGCTTAGAGGGAGGTCTTGCTCTGCAGGAATGCGGAACATCTTTTTGGAAACGAACGAATAAGGAGGAACCATGAGCAACGTACCCTGGCGGAGTGACAGTTATTGGACAAGCCCTTATAATCATCTTCCGGAAGTCCGCAATACCTTGGCCCTACCATCTAAGGTCATTCTCCACGATGCCACCCTTCGGGATGGAGAGCAGATCCCCGGGATCGTCCTGCGCAAAGAGGATAAGATCGAAATCGCCATCCTGCTCGACAAATTCGGCATCGAACGAATCGAAGCGGGTATGCCGGCGGTCGCCGGCGAAGATGCGGAAGCCATCCGGGAGATCAGCCGCTTGAAACTGAAGGCCAAGATTTTCGCTTTCGCCCGGGCGACGGTAGGGGATATTGAGCTGGCCAAAGAAGTCGGAGCCGATGGGGTGGTAATCGAAGTCCCCATCGGGGAGCCGAAATTGGAATACCAGTTTCACTGGACGTGGAGAGATGTCCTCGACAAAAGCCTGGGTTCTATCAAAAGAGCAAGGGAAATTGGGTTGACGGCGGTTTTTTTCCCCTATGATACCACCCGCTCCAAACCGGAAGACCTGGAGAATCTTCTCAAGGGTGTTATGAACGAGGCGCCCCCCGATTCGATCGGGGTGGTGGACACAATGGGCTGCACCTTGCCTCAGGGAATCGCTTTCTTGGTCCAAAGGGTGAGGAAGCTTACGGGGCTGCCGGTGGAAATTCATACCCACAATGACCTGGGACTGGGGGTGGCCAATTCTCTGATGGCTGCGGCAGCCGGGGCCACGGTCATCCACGGTTGTATCAATGGGATCGGAGAGAGGACCGGGAATGCCGCTTTGGAGGAGGTCGCTTTAGGTCTGAAAATCCTCTACCAGCTGGATGTTCCCTATAAATTCGAAATGCTCCCCGAGCTTTCCCAGTGTGTCCGGATGAGAACGGGATTTCCCCTCGCTCCCAACAAGCCGGTGGTTGGCGAACGCATCTTTACGCGGGAATCGGGTATCGGCGTCGACATGGTCAAAAAATATCCTTTATCCATGTTCGCCCTCGACCCCCGGTTTATCGGGCAAAAACCCTCGGTCGTGCTCGGGAAAAAGAGCGGAAAATTATCGGTCCAGCAGAAGCTGGAAGACTTAGCTTTGGGGGAACTGAGTTCCGACCAGGTGGAGGCCCTGGTATCCCAGATTAAGCAGATGGGCATTGCCAGGCGGGGCCTTATTTCGGATGATGAATTCAAGATGCTCGTTGCCCAGGCTCAAGCCGGCAAATTGTAATTTCGTAAATTTTTACCCCTTTAAAATCCCTCCCAGCTTCCCTTTAATAAAGGGAGGAGATTGAGATTTCCCCCTTTGAAAAAGGGGGATAAAGGGGGATTTCTGGGGGTTCTTTGCAATTTTGGAACTACTCGGCGAACCCCGGATCGGAGTCCGGGGCAGGCGCGGGAATCCAGTCCCGCTCTAAGCGGGATTAAAGGCACTGGATGCCGGATTAAGGATCTCCGGCATGACGGATAGGAACGACATGTGAATACTATTTTGAATTGTCAATGACTCCATAATGGGTCAAGAATGGGAAGTGCAGAGATGAAGAGAAGGGTGGTTTAGGATCTAAACAAATTTATATTGCATTTAATAGACAATTATGTCATCTTGTTACCATGCAATTTCGGGAGGTTCTAACAATCGCCCGGAACAACCCGGTCTTTCCTTCGTCCTTGCTTCTTGCGGGCCGAGGTTCCGCCGGCTCTTTGCGGCGACAATTGGACCGCTGGGTTAAGTCCGGCCGTCTCATTCAACTGCGGCGGGGTGTTTATTCCGTCGCGCCACCTTACCAGGCCGATGCTCCCCATCCTTTTTTGTTAGCCAATCATCTGCGAAAGTCATCTTATGTGAGCCTTCAGTCTGCTCTGTCGCACTATGGCATGATTCCGGAGTTCGTCCCCGCAACCACCAGTGTCACGATCGGCCGCCCGCAGGAGTTACAGACCGCCCTGGGACGGTTTGTGTTCCGGCATGTCAAGAAAGAAGCCTTCTTCGGCTACAACCAAACGGAGATTTCCCGCGGGCAGTTCGTTTTTCTGGCCTCACCCGAGAAAGCGCTGCTGGATTTGTTATACCTGACGCAGCGAAGCGACTCCCGCGAATACCTCGAAGAACTCCGTTTCGAGCCTACGGATCGCTTTGATTGGCAAACGCTCTGCAGGCACGCCAATCGCTTCGAGAACCCGAAGCTGAAGCGCGCGGTGGAGCTTCTCTCGCGTATGACATCCGGCCAGGGCGCTCAGGAGCTTTAAGAGATGAAGGATTTTCTTGCCGAGATCGTCGCGCAGCAACCGAACGCCTTCATGAAGCGCAACACCGCCCGCGAATACCTGCAGGCCCGCATTCTTCAAACGCTCCAGGACCAGGGTGCGTTCCTCACCTGGGCCTTTGTCGGCGGAACGGCGTTGCGCTTCCTGTTTCGAATGCCCCGCTACTCGGAAGATCTGGATTTCTCGCTGGTCGGTCCCGGGGCAAAGCACTCCTTCACCCAACTCATGCGCAAAGTGCGCTTGGCGTTCGAATCAGAGGGCTACGTGACCGAGGTCAAAATCAGGGATCAAGGGGCGGTGAAATCCGCCTTCATCAAATTCAAAGGGGTGCTCTCCGAACTGGGCCTTTCTCTGCGCCAGGAACAAATCCTTTCTGTCCGGGTGGAGATCGATACCAACCCGCCCGCCGGCGCGGCCACCAGCACGACCGTAATTCGGCGGTTTGTTGCCCTCCATTTGCTCCATTACGACCGCCCGTCCCTTCTGGCCGGAAAACTGCATGCCTTCCTCTCCCGCCCCTATACGAAAGGACGGGATTTGTACGATCTGGTTTGGTATTTGGCGGACCGGAGCTGGCCTGAGCCGAACTTCACCCTCCTGAATAATGCTCTCGCCCAGACTGGTTGGCGAGGCCCCGAGTTGACCCCCGCAAACTGGCGCCAACTGGTGGCGAAGCGAATGGAGAAAATCAAATGGAATGAGGCCGTAAAGGACGTTTCCCCGTTCCTCGAACGCCATCAGGACGTGGCCCTTCTCACCCTTGAGAACGCAAGAAACCTCCTGCTGAACCCATGAAGGGGCGGCAGAAAGGGAGATTCGGGCAGGCAAAAATCCCCTTGACTGCCTATGAGGTTAAGAGTGTTTTTGGGGTAGTTGTTTCCGCCCGTATCCCAGTTATTAAAGGTCTCACAATTAAATAGACATTATTCAGAAAATCTCCCCTGGCCCCTCTTTTCCAAAGAGGGGTATTATCCCTCCCTTTGGCAAAGGGAGGTTAGGAGGGATTTTATGAAGCAATGTTTTCACTATTATGAGACTGTTAACCCTTAGCAGGATACGGAAAAACTCCAATTCACCACTTTTGCCCCCTTTTTCAGGCCTTGGCTTTTTGGATTTTCTTTAAAAGGTTCTCGTAGTACTCAAAGTAAATAGGGCTGTCTCTTATACACATCTGACGCTGCCGACGA
>CAYQWO010000444.1:0-3743 GCA_964421095.1 uncultured Syntrophaceae bacterium | reverse complement strand
GGTTCCCATCAAGCAGGCCGTCAAAAATTATGCCACCATCGGGGAGATTTTCCAGACCTTGAAGGAAGTTTTCGGCGAATACCGACAGACCTAAACGTTCGCCGGCATGGCGATCGTACGCCATCAACCAGGCGATGATTTTTAAGGAATAGATGAAGCCCCCCATTAGAATTCTCATTGCCAAGCCCGGGTTGGACAGTCATGATCGCGGGGCTAAGGTCATTGCCCATGCCTTGCGCGAGGCCGGGATGGAAGTCATCTATACAGGAATCAGACGGACTCCGGAGCAGATTGTCAGTGCCGCCATCGAAGAGGATGTGCATTTGATCGGGTTGAGCATCCTGGCGGGCGCCCACATGGAGCTGGTCCCCAAGATTTTGCAGCTGCTGAAGAATAATAAGGCCGAAGACATAAAAGTTATTTTAGGCGGGCCCATCCCTCAGAAGGACGGCGAAGAGTTAAAACAAATGGGTGTGGCCGAGGTCTTTACCCCTGGAAGGAGAATAAAGGAGATTGTCGACCGGATTCATGCATTAATGGATGAAGCGTGATCCAAAAATTGGAATCGATATCGTTTTTTGCAGAGGATATTCGCTGACCCAGAGGGAGATGGTAAGTGGAAGCATATACTAAAAAGTTGGCCGATTTTTGTGCGGATTTGCGATACGCAGATATTCCCGAGAACGTGGTGGCCAAGATCAAATGGTGTATTTTGGATAACTTGGGGATCATCCTGGGGGCTACCCAGACGCAGTTTGGAGCAACAATTCTTGAATATATTAAATTATTGGGGGACCGGGAGGAAGCGACCGTCCTGGGATTCGGTTTGAAATCCTCCTCCCGGAACGCAGCTTTTGCCAATGGTTCTTTGTCTGAAACTTTGGAGTATCAGGATGGCTACACCAAAGGGGGGTATCACCCTTGCTGCGGCACGATATCCGCTTCCCTGGCAGTTGCTGAGTGGCAAAACGCCACGGGGCGCGACTTGATTACTGCCGTGGTAGCCGGCTATGAAGTGGGCAACCGCGTCTCCGAGTCGATCTTTCCATCACACCTGGCCAAAGGATTCCAGCCGACCGGAACCGCCGGATCTGTCGGCGCCGGCGGCGGCGGCAGCCAAACTTCTCCGGCTGGACAAAGAGCAAATGTACAATGCTTTGGGAATTGCCGGGTTTATTCTGCCGATTTCGACAGGGGATAACCTCTGGGGCGGGTATACGGTGAAGCCGGTCCATGGTGGCGCAGCCGCCAAGGCAGGAATTGAAGCGGCTCTTCTGGCCAGCCGGGGGCTGAAGGCCGCCCCACTTGAGGGAGATCCCAAGATTGGCAAGGGGTTTCTAAGGATCGTCAGTGACCAGCCCAAGTGGGAAAAAATCACCGAAGGATTGGGGGAAGTTTATACCGTATCCGATCTCTATTTCAAACCCTTTGCCCTCTGCCGGATCATCCACGGCCCCGTTGAGGTGGCCATCCACTTGCGGAACAAGTACGGGCTGAGCCCCGAAGACATAAAGGGGGTAGTAGTCAGGACGTACGATTTTGCAGCTCAGGTGCCCGGGCAGACGCGAACCGATCCACAGAGCGATGCCACCCTTTGTCAATTCAGCATGCCCTACGGCGTGGCCGCAGCCTTAATGTATGGAGAGGTGGGGTTGGAGCAGATGATGGGCAAGGCCACCCGGGACCCCCAGATTCACAATTTAGCGGGAAGGGTGCAGGTGATCCACGACCTGGAGATGGATAAATTAAGGCCCGCCCTTCGGCCCGCCTTGGTGGAGATTACTCTTAAGGATAACCGCAGAGTGAGCGGGCGCATCGAATCCCCCAAGGGGGATCCGGAAAATCCCCTCACCGAAGATGAACTGCTTACCAAATTTTCCAACTTGGCCAGGGATGTGGTCGGGGGGGAGAAGATGAGAAAAATCCAGGAGACAGTCTTTGCT
This sequence comes from uncultured Syntrophaceae bacterium, assembly GCA_964421095.1. Lineage (GTDB taxonomy): Bacteria > Desulfobacterota > SM23-61 > SM23-61 > SM23-61 > CAYQWO01. Next base: position 1,800 of record CAYQWO010000444.1, on the reverse strand, counting down.
CTGGAGAAACTCGAGGCCGTTGCCCAGCTCGTCAGTTACTTAAAATAGAAATGGGGGAAACCCTTTTGCTCCTTTCTGTAACCAAGGGGGAAATTTACCGGTGGGCGTAGTGGTGCAGGACCTGGAAAAAATTTACGTAGACCCCCATACCGCCGAAGAGGTCGTAGCGATCCGGGGCCTGAATCTGGAACTGAAGGAAAATGAATTCACCTCGATTGTCGGGCCCAGCGGATGCGGGAAGACGACTTTTTTGCATATGGTGGCCGGATTGCGCAAGATAACCACGGGGAAAATCCTGGTCGACGGAAAATTGGTTACCAGGCCGGGGGCCGATCGCGGGGTCGTCTTCCAGGATTACGCCCTCTTCCCCTGGAAGACAGCCCTGGAGAATGTGGAGTTTGGCCTGAAAATCCAGAAAATGGACCCAGAGAAAATCAGAGAGATCGCCAATGATTATTTATTGCGGGTAGGCTTAAATGGATTTCAAAACAAGTATCCCCGGGAGCTTTCCGGCGGCATGCAGCAGCGGGTGGGGCTGGCCCGGGCTCTGGCCAACAGACCATCCATCCTCCTCATGGACGAGCCCTTTGCCTCCGTGGATGCGCTAACCCGCATGAACCTGCAAGAACTGCTTACCCAGATATACGAAAACGAACGCCGGACGATTATTTTTGTCACCCACAGCGTGGAAGAGGCGGTGTTTTTAGCGGACAAAGTGGTTGTTTTTTCCCAACGACCTGCCAGGTGCAAGAAGATATTTGCCGTGAACATCCCGCGCCCGCGGACTTGGTCGGCCTTGCAAGGGGATTCGTATTTTAACGAACTGCGGGCCAGTATTTTAAGAAATGTTCAGGAGTAGTGATCTTTGCTGGAGAGGGGAGATGATCCATCTATGCAAGCTACTGAGGAATATGCCGAAGAAAGGCTTCGGACGCTAAAGATCGTGAATTTTTTTCTAAGACATTTTTACCGGGGGCAAATTTTCCTGAAAAAGGCCCCAACCCTCTATTCCTTCCTTTCCTTCCTATTCCCCTTTGTGCTGCTCTTTATCCTTTGGGCCCTGCTGGCCGGCGCCCAGCTTTATCCGGAATATCTTTTCCCATCTCCGTTTAAAGTGGCCCATAAACTAATCGAAACAACCCTCAATGGAGAGATCTTTCGTCACAGCGGGGCCAGCATGTTTCGACTGGGCTTGGGGTTCATTGTGGGCTTTGTGCTGGCCCTTCCTCTGGGCATCCTGATCGGCGTAAACAAGGCCGCCAGCAATTTTTTCACTCCCCCTACCACTTTTTTCCAGGCCATTCCAGGTCTGGCCTGGGTGCCCCTGGCCATCCTCTGGCTGGGCATCGGGCACAAGGCGGTTACCTTTATTATTTTCAATTCGGTTTTCTTCCCGATTCTTTTCAACACGATTCTGGGCATCCGCAGTATTCCGGAAAACATGATCAATGCGGCCCTGTGTCTGGGCGCGTCTCCGTGGGTGATGGTCAGGGATGTCTATATCCCGGGAGCACTACCTTCCATTGTCACCGGGGTGCGCCTGGGGGTGGGCTATGGCTGGCGGGCGCTCATCGGCGGGGAGATGATCGCCACGGCCTCTGGTTTGGGGTTCATGATCTTTGATGCCCGGCAGTTTTTGGGCACAGACGTGGTCATCCTGGGCATGATCATCATTGGCGTTCTCTGGATAGTCATTGACTTTTTTGTTCTCCGCCCCCTGGAGAAACGCACGATTATCCGCTGGGGAACGGTGCGGCAATAAGTTATTTAAATTCATAGAGTGGGGAGGGTATTCTTATG
>CAYQWO010000443.1:2128-3782 GCA_964421095.1 uncultured Syntrophaceae bacterium | reverse complement strand
CGCTCTTTGTCCTTGAACGCGAGGTAGATCTCCGCGAGCTTTTCATAGAAGTCCATTTTCCTCCCTGCCCGCCTAAGTTCATAGCTGAGAAGGGAGGAACGCGAAAACTCTCGGGATCTTATGCCGGTCTCGTCATTTTTTGTTACAGGGATATCCTTTCTTTTCTTCTGGTAAAAACGAACCCGGTTGCTGCCGTGGAACAGGTCAATCCGCTCGTCTCCATCCATCAAACCCACATAGTTCTTCAAAGCCCCGCTAAGGCCCTCATTTCCCAGGATGGAGTGCCGGCCCGGCGGTTTGGGGAGGTTAATGATGTCCGTAACCTCCTCAGCAACGACCTTGGGGATCGAGAATTTATTTTCATCCTTAAAATATCTGACCCGGTTTGGTTCGTCGTAATGAACTTTTACCTTCTCAGGGGGTGTTTCATCTTCTCGATCGAAGGGCAGGACTTTCACGCCCCAAGTTTCCGCCATTTTCTCAACTTTCGCGCCAGTTCCGGCGGCAGCGCACTGAATCCCTTTGGGTCAAAGCCGTCCCTGCCCCCGATATCTTCGACAAGCTTTCCGGCGCCATCGAATCCCGGGATGCCCTTCTTCTCCAAATCTTCCGCGTGGTGCAGCGCGGCCAATTGCGCTGCTGCGAACACTCCGGCTTCTTCGAAGTTCTTGCGGGTTAAGTTCTTCAGTTTCTCATTCATCTTCGCCTTTGCCCGAGCCATACGCTTTACTTCGATCCCGCTTTCGTCCCCAATTCTCACATTTACATGCCTCCGTCTTTTTTCCGCTTCTTCCAGGCAAATCCTGGTTACGGCATAGATGCTTTCCGGGCTCGTGATTGTAGGATAGCCTCCTAAACCCCAGTTAACCCCGATCTTGATCAGCACGGTGTGCGTATCCGGCGGTTTGTCCAGAAAGGCAAACCCATCAATGTCATCGATGGTCTTTTTGAGGGCTTTTTGGATTTCGGGGAGGCGGGCGTCAGGATGAATCCTGAAAATACTCGCCGTACCTATATTGTTCTTCGCTGCTTCGCGGATGCTCTCTATTACGGCGCCTTTTAGGGTGCCCGGGAAAATAAATTGCCGGACCTGGCCCAAGATTGCCGATTTTAAAAGATCACGATTTGTGATCATGCACCGGGCGTAGCCAGCAATTCGCCGGAGTAAGGGCTTTTTCTCCGGTTCGAGGGACAGATACCGCGCGTTGGGCATAACTCCTCCCCTGATTTGGAAGGCTGGGGTTATATTTTACTTCTTACACGGTAGATTTTGCCAGCAAACTGAGCGAAAACCGGTCGGAGATCAGGCCCAAAATGCCCAGCCGGATCCCCCTCTTCTTCTGGTCTTCGGACCGACACGATGATTTCCCTCTATCAGTTGCGCTCTCCTCCGAGCAATGGGCAATTTAAAGTTATCTTTCCCCTTTTTTTATTATGCCTATTGAAGGCCTCCTTTCCTCAGGAAAGGGAAAAGAATTGATCTGGAACGAATCATTTCCCCGATAGGATACGCCACATTATATAAGGTAGGGAAGCTAGCGCATTTGGTTACCTTTTGGATAAGAAGAACCAAATCGAGAAAACGCTTCGAAAGAGACAGAAAAATCCCCCTGGGGCCGGTACGGTGAGCACCTCCGGAGTGAATCTTTCTCAT
>CAYQWO010000443.1:0-2118 GCA_964421095.1 uncultured Syntrophaceae bacterium | reverse complement strand
GGTTAAGGGTTGGTCTGTTAGGTTGATTAGGAATTGATAAGAATTACAATTTGAAAAGATTAATTGAAATTAATCATATTGTCAAGCGAAAAATTGACTTTTCGTAGGGGAAAATGTTGGGAAAAAATCGCTTGACATTTCGTGCATTTCAGGCTAAATCTGCTTTATCGTATTTCCCACCAGGCCCGAATGAACCTAATAGCTCAACCCCTATCCTTCTGGAGGCAATCGTGAGAACCAGTTTCCGGAAGGTTCATTATGACGACTCGAGCTTTAAAAAGGGGAGAGACGGCCTATGCAACTATACCTGATAAACCCCGGCAACCCCCTCGTCAGCCTGGCCAAGGTCGAAGAGAGTCGCTGGAACCGTTACCGTGTGTGGAAACCCTTGGGCCTTCTCCTTCTGGCCGGGCTGACCTCTCCTGAATGGACCATTACGATAATTGACGAGAATCGCGGGGTGCCAGACTACGCCTCTTTGCCTCGCCCCGACTTAGTAGGAATCACAGCCTTTACTTCTCAAGCTCCCCGTGCTTACAGAGTGGCGGCGGAATTCCGCAGCCGGGGGGTGCCCGTGGTGATGGGGGGCATTCATGCGACCATGTGCCCGGAGGAAGCCTTGGAGCGGGTGGATGCCGTGGTGACCGGAGAAGCGGAGAACGTTTGGGGAATGGTGTTGGCAGATGCCAGGAAAGGCATCTTGCAGCGAGTTTACCCCGGTACCGAGGCGCAGATGGACAAGGTGCCACTGGCCCGGCATGACCTCCTATCCAGCGGCTATTACTTCGGGTCCATCCAGACCACACGGGGCTGTCCACTCAGGTGCAGCTTCTGCAGCGTCCCTGCATTTAACGGAAGGTTCTACCGGTCTCGCCCCGTTGAGAAAGTAATTGAAGAATTCAAATCGATTCGAGAGAAGTATGTTCTCATCGTGGATGACAACCTGATCGGCATCCATAAAGGCCACCTCGACCGCGCCAAGGACTTGTTTAAGGCCATGATCCGCGCAGATCTTGGAAAGTATTGGATTGCTCAAGTATCGATAAACGTGGCTGACGATGAAGAACTGCTGTGGCTGGCGGCGAAGTCTGGCTGCATAGGGGTCTTTATCGGCTTCGAGTCGGCGACCGAGGAAGGGCTGGAGGAGATCAACAAGAAGTTCAATATTCCCAGGGGCCGTGACCTCAGAGCCTCCGTCCGGCGGATTCAGCGACACGGGATTGGGGTAGCTGGCTCATTCATCATAGGGCTGGACGCGGATCAGAAGGGTATTGGCCGGCAGATCGCAGCGGTAGCCAAACACTATGGGTTGGACATCCTCAATTTGCTATTCCTGACCCCTTTGCCCGGTACAGCCCTGTGGCAAAAGATGGAAGCTGAGGGGCGTATCGCTGCCCACAATTTTCCAGAGGACTGGAAGTACTACACCTTGACCTTTCCCGTAGCGAAATACCGGCATCTTTCTTGGGCCGATTTGCTTCGCGAAATGGACTCCTGCAGCCGAGATTTCTACTCCTACCCGCACATTCTTCACCGATTGTGGGTTAGCTTATGGCGTACGCACAAACCGCTTCCAGTGCTGGTGAGTACCCTCTCATATAGAAACAATCTGCGAATGGACCGCAAGGTTTACCGGGGACTTGGCCTTGAAATGTAAAATCGAAACTTGACCTGACAGAATGTAAAATCGAAACTTGTTCTGACAGACAGTATCGAAAGATGTATTAACTACAGAAAATCGGTGTTCTTAAAAGAAATGTCCAGGAACTGGGTGAGTCAGCCAAATGCCGAATCCCAGAAAGGGCAAGCGTTGCCAGGTCTCTTAAATAAAATCGGAGTGCGCCGTATCACCGAACAAGGCGATTCTGCAATCTCAAAGTGGGCTTGAGGAGGAAAACCCTTCATAAAGGGCGGCTGAAAACTGTGATACCCTTAACCGACCCCCTGCAAAAGACAGAAGGAGGATAGTTATGACCGTTGAGCAAAATAAATCAGAAAAGGTTGGCCTCCGATTTCTGGAGACGATGTCAGGCTATCTGGCCGAAGGGGTAGCGGATTTCGAAGAGGGCGAAAAAAAGGGAAAGGAACAAGGCAACACGCTCTCCTTTGATGTGAAGA
>CAYQWO010000442.1:0-3782 GCA_964421095.1 uncultured Syntrophaceae bacterium | reverse complement strand
TGCTGGGCAGACACATCAAGCTGAAAACAGGGATCTGGGCGGGAGCCACCTTCCTTACCCCGAAATCAAAAGCTGCCCGGCAGGAGATTCAAAACCGGGAGAAGGTGGAGGAGATCATCGACTTCTTAGAGCTACAGGCAGCGAGGAATCAATACGTCATGAATCTCCCCTATGGGACCCAGAAGCTCGTTGAACTTGGACGGGCTCTGGCCTTGGAGCCGGAAGTTCTGCTGCTGGATGAACCTTCAGCAGGGATGAATCTGGAGGAGAAAGAGAATCTGATTTTCTCTATCCGGGACATCCGGGATGACTTCGGGATCACCGTTCTCTTGGTGGAGCATGACATGAATCTGGTCATGGACATCTCCGACCGCATCTTGGCTCTGAACTATGGCCAGGTAATTGCCGAAGGGGTCCCCCAGGAGATCCAGAAACATCCCGAAGTGCTAAAAGCTTATTTGGGAGAGGGATAGAAGTGGGTAGTATCTTGAAGATTAAAAATATCGAGACGCTATATTATGGGTTGATAAAGGCTCTGCGGGGAATCTCGTTAGACATCCAGGAAGGAACCATCTCGGTAGTCCTTGGCGGCAATGGTGCCGGAAAGACCACGACCTTAAAGACGATCATGGGGCTCCTGGAAGACCAGCCCGACAAAGGGACCATCGAATTCATGGGGAAAAGAATCGACGGAATGGATGCAGAGGACATTGTGAATCTGGGCATTGCCATGGTCCCTGAAGGCCGAGAGGTTTTCCCTGAGCTGACTGTGTGGGAGAACCTCTGGATGGGATCTTATATACGGAAGGACCGCAAGGGCGTTCAGGAGGATTTGGACCGCGTGATCCGTTACTTTCCCATCCTCAAAGAGCGGTCCACCCAGCAAGCGGGGTATCTGAGTGGCGGAGAACAACAGATGTTGGCGATCGGCCGCGCGCTGATGACCCGGCCGAAGCTTCTCATGCTGGACGAACCTTCCTTGGGGCTATCACCCATTTTAGTGCGGGAGATCTTTGATATTATCAAGACCATCAATCAGGAGGGAACGACGATCCTCCTGGTGGAACAGAACGCCCGCATGGCCCTTTCGATTGCCCATTTCGGATATGTTCTCGAAACGGGGCGGATTGTTCTGGCGAACACTCCGCAGAACCTGATGGAGGACGAAGATGTGAAGGAGTTCTACCTGGGCATCAAATCAGAAGTTTCCGGAAAAGGATACCAACGCTGGCGCCGCAAGAAACGCTGGCGGTGACCCCTGACCTCGCGAGCGGCAACGGAAAAAAGGATTTCGATTCAAGGAGGGAACCCCATGCTCCATACGGAGTGGCGATTGCTCGATTTAAAGCTCTCCAGTTACGCCGGGGCCACTCCCCTGATCAGCACGCTTCTCAAACTAAAATCGGAGGAAAAGATCCCCAACACGCTGGCCCTCATGACCTTTGAAAAATCCTCGGTTTGTATGTTCTACTACAATGACCCGGAGAAGGAGGTGGACTTGGCTTTTTGCCAGGAGAACGACATCGAGATCGGCCGGCGGGACACGGGGGGCTCGCCCTACTGGGCAGACCCGGGCACGCTCCTCCTTTTCTTCTGGTTTGATCGCCGGCTGGTTAGCGGATTTCCGGACACGATTTCCGAAGCTTATCGTTTCCTGATCGGGGCTTCGGCGCAGGCGATCTCCGAGCGGTTCAGGATTCCGGCCGTTTATCGCCCGTTGAACGACCTCGAGGTCGGGAGCAAAAAGCTTGCCGGCCATACAGTTACCTTCCTGGACAATAGCTGCCGATGGGGATGTGGACCCCAGGTGCTGAAACCCCGGATGGACCTGATGTCTCGGGCCCTGAAAGTCCCTCCGGAAAAATACGCGGATAAAGAGGCCAAGACGGTAGAGGCGCGGGTGACAAGCCTCGAGGAACTCCTGGGCCGGGTCCCCTCCTTCGAGCAAGTCAAGCAAACTTACATCTTCGCTCTCGAAAGGGCCCTGAAGGTCAAATTTCAGCCGGGAAGCTTAACCCTGGAGGAACGGCAGATCATCGAAAAGCAAACGGCCGACGGTCTTTCCGAAGCGTGGCTGATGGCCATGACCGAGAGAAGAAAATTTGGAACGTCTTTGCCCGCTGGCCTGCAGAGGGGGGAACACGTACTCAAGGTTCCCCAAGGGCCGCTAATCCGGGCGGTTGTCCTGATGGATGGAGAGGTGATTCGGAACGTCTCTTTGACGGGCTCCATTCATTGCATCCCCGTTCAGATGGTCGAGGAAATGGAGGCGGGGATGAAAGGCCTGCGCGCCAGGGAAGAGAGCATTCGGGGAGTCATTCAGAATTTTTTCAATCGCCCTGGGGTGCAAGTCCCCAATTGCTTGCCGGAGAATTTCGTCCAGGCGATCATGACCGCGGTAGGAAAAACAGAGAAGAAACTTTGAGGCCAAGCCATGAATCTAACGGATAAAGAAAAAAAGATGCTGGATGGCGCTTCGGGGAAAGGACCCCAGAGCGCCATGCGGCTCCTGGTGACGCTGGGAGAAATCTACGGCGCCGAGCGAATGATCCCGGTCTCCTCCTGCCACGCAGGCGGGCGGAGCTACCTGGTTTCAGGCGAGGAGAACATCGAGTGGATGAACGACCTCCTCAACGGGGGCGCACGTTTCCAGGTCTTTACTTCCATCAACCCCTGCTCGGTGGACCTGGAGCGGTGGAAAGAAATGGCTCTGCCGGAAAAGCTGGTCTTAAACCAGCGCAGAACGGATGAACCATACCTGAAGATGGGGGCGGTGCCCCTGGGGAGCTGTCTGCCATACCAGCTGGGAAACCTGCCGCTCCCTGGGACTCATTTCGCCTGGGGAGGTTCAGCCGGGGCCACTTTCGTTAACTCGGTTTTCGGAGCTCGAGGGAATCGGGAAGGATCGCCGTCCGTGATCGCTGCGGCCATTACCGGAGTGACACCGGAATACGGCCTCCACCTGAAACAGAACCGCTACGGGAAGGTCCTGGTAGACCTATCGGGGCTGGACCATTCCTCTCTCCGCCTGTCCGATTACTCAGCCATCGGCTCCTATGTGGGCAGGACACTGGTGGATAAGACGCCGGTAGTTGTGGGTCTTCCTCAAACCTTCAGCCAGGATCAGGTCCGCTTTCTCATCTCTCCCATGCCGACGGCCGGAGCCATCTCTCTTTGCCATCTGGTGGGGATTACCCCTGAAGCTCCTACCCTGGAGGTGGCCTTTGGCGGCCAGAAGCCCGAAGATCAGATTTCGGTGGGGCTAAAGGAGATGCAGAGTTCTTTCCAGAAGCTGACCACCACTCAAAAGGAAGAAGTGGACCTCGTTTGCTTCGGCTGCCCGCACTGCAGTATCCCCCAGATGCGAGAGATCGCTTCTCTCCTTCAGGGGAAGAAAGTCCATGCCAACAGCCGGCTATGGGTGGCCACCTCCGGCCATCTGAAGACCATGGCTCAACGCATGGGTTTCGTGGAGATCATCGAACGCGCCGGAGGACTGGTATTAACTGACCTTTGCGTGGCTCCAGGAGCGCCTTTTCACCTGGTGCCGGGGATAAGAATCGTAGCCATCAACAGTGCCCGGGGAGCATACTTCATCCCCGGAGCCTGCAACGTGGATGTCATATTTGGAGATACGAAAGATTGCATTGAGGCGGCCATCACCGGGAGATGGAGGAGGTGGAGATGAAGATCGTACTCAGGGGGCGGAAGGTCATCGGCGGCGTGGCCGAGGGAGAAGCGGTAGTCACAAAAGAACCGGTCAGTTTCCTCGGCGGGGTCAA
>CAYQWO010000441.1:0-3802 GCA_964421095.1 uncultured Syntrophaceae bacterium | reverse complement strand
AAGCGAACCCCTGAGCCTCGGCTGGAACCCCCTCCGCTAATTGCGACACAGTCTCTAAGGGGGGAGGGAAGAGGGTGGGGGTGAAAGGAATGACGAGAGATGGCCTCCCGCCTGGGCTATGACACAGTCTCCAGGGGAGAGGAGAGATAATTTCCCTAAGGTAAACTCCCGGCTCTGGCGGGGGACTCAAAGAGTTTGACATTTCCGGGAGTGCAAATACAGTTCCAGTTTGAATAGTGCATTAGACCGGCAAAGAGACAAAGCTTTAATAATACCTTGAGGGTCAGCCTTTTGAGACCCCACTATTTGGTGTGGTTAGATTTTGCTTCTAAAGCTTATCTTCATGAACCAATTCAAAGACGGTCACCTCTGGGGGGGTCAGAAAACGGATGGGCGGACCCGAGGTTCCCGTTCCCTTGCTGATGTATAGGGTGGCTCCGTTAGGCAGTTTGTAGAGTCCTCCGATATAGGAGAAGAAGATTCGAGTGATGACGCGAAAGGGAAGAATCTGACCTTTGTGAGTATGCCCGGAAATCTGAAGGTCAAAATAATCGAGGGAATTCCCATCCAGAACGGGCTGGTGTTTGAGCAAAATCGTAAATTTATCTCCGGGGAGGCGGGAGAGGAATTCTTTTTCCTCTACCCCCATTGGCTTCCCGTAATAAATCCCCGTCGGGTCGTCCACTCCCGCCAGATTGAAGAGTCCTTCCACCGTGAGGCCTTCCCCGCGGAGAAGGTGGAAACCCGCCTTGCTGGTGAATTCGAGGGCCTGAGCCAATCCGGCGTAATATTCGTGATTGCCCGTGACGGCGAATTTCCCCAGTCTTGGGCGGATTTCCCGCAGGAGGTCGGAGAGATGATTCAATTGGTGGATTTGGGCGTCCACCAGGTCCCCGGTGGAGATGAGAAGGTCTGGGTTTGCTTTTCTCACTTCGTGGAGGATTCTGAATAGCCGTTCTTCCCGCACGATCATACCCAGGTGGACATCGGTTATTTGAACGATTCTTATGGGGCTGGCTTCTTGGGGGATCTTGGGGGATTTCAAAACCACCCGTTCAGTGCGAATATTCCAGGCTTCAAAATATCCGTAAGTCCCTGCCGCCAGGGAAAAAACCAAAGGGAGAAAAAAACGCCAGGAGAGGGAGGGGGAAGCAAGCTCCCGGGAAAGGATCCAGCCGGCGAGATGGACGAATAAGCGGTATAGATCGAAAAGGACGGAGGCAGAGAAAAAAAGAAAGGACACTCCCATCCAGGTATAACCGATATAGGCTATGAGGCGGGCCAGCGAGGGGAAAAAATATTTTTCCGAAAAATAGACCAGGAGGGGAGCGGTGACCATGATGAGCATGAGAAAGGCCAACAGAATGCTCACCAGGACCCCAGGAGAGAAGGTGTCCCTGATTTTGGTAAAGATATAGTAATGCAGCCCGCCGTAGAGCAGGAAGAAGGTCAACAAAAAGAGGCTCATGGCATCCTCTTTATTTTCCTTTGCTTTTTCTCTGTGAGCCTTTCCATATAAAGATCTGCCGTCATAATGGGCACTCTACCGACTTGCTCTCGCACCCAAGATGAAGGTGACTCCGGCGAGGGCAGCGACAGAAAAAACTGAAAAATGGAATGTACCTGTAAGGTCAATGAGCAGGCCGAAGATAACCGGCATAACTAAAGGCCCCACATTGCCCAAAGAGGAAATCAATTCTACCACAGTTCCAATCGAAGCGGAAAGATGCTCCTGCTCTGCTGGCGCTGTCAGAGTAATGGTAAGCACGCCGATGGTCGTGAATCCCGAGAGGAAGACGCATAAGAGCAAGAAAGGAAAGGGAGCGTAGTTCAGCCCGATGATGGCGGCGGCCGCCACCACGCCGAGCATGGCCACGGTTTTTTTCTGGTCTGGAAAGCGGTCGGAAATAAAGCCAATGATCGGCCCCGCCAAAAAGAATCCCAGGGGCAGTAAAGATGCCAGACCTTTATTGAGCTGCTTTATCTCCAGGATTTTCGGCATCCAGGTAGCCAGGGTGTCATAACTCCCCAACGATGCGATCATGAAGAAGAGCAGAATCCAGACATACCGATCTTTCAGAACAGTGGTGAATTTTCCTACTTTGACCTCGGAGCTACTCTTCCTGGCGCTTCGGGCAAAGATCCACCAGAGCCCGCCCACAATTATTGCCATGACGCCGTAAAGAAGGAGAATGTCCTTCCATCTCATCAGGGAAAGCAAATGGGGCGTAAGTCCCAGGGCCGCCGCGTTGCCCGTGGCAAACCCCGCGATGTAAATGCCCGTAGAGAATCCCAGTGCCCTGCTTCCGGCCCATTCTTTCAAAATCAGGGGCAAGCAGGGGAGCACGGAGGCCAAACCAAGTCCAAGGAAGAATTGGCTTATGAGCAGGCTGGGGTAGCTTTGCGAAAAAGACCTTAATACAGCAGAGGCTGCGCAGATCGGCAAGGCGATCCTGAAAGCGTTGAGGTAACCGATTCTATCGCCGATGAACCCCCAGGGAATGCGGAATAATATGAGGCTGAGCATCGCGGCGGAGAAAACGACGCCGAATTCTGCATGGGATAAACCCACCTCCCCTATGATTATTGTGACCGTCGGGGCTGTGGCGAATAGCAGAAGGTGCAAAAGGAAAGCGATGAGGAAGCAGAATGAGAGCATTGCCAAATGAACATAGGATTTGCTTTGTCCTGCAGCCATATATCCACCGCCCTCCTTTCCTCCCTTTTTGGCGATCCCGCCGATGGCGGGACCATCCGGACGGCGCCAGGGATCCACTTGGATTCTCTCATTTCAACTGCATCATAATGTCAATGAGTTAAATAACAATCTGATCAATTAATGTAGAGAAAATCAAAAATTTAACCCCGTTCTAATACAAGGGGATTACCAAAGAAAGGGAAGAATGATTTCCTTAATGGCTGGAAGTTGATCTTTCTCCAAATCTGCAGATCTCTGGTATAATTAAATATATGCGAAAGCAGCATTTTTTGACGTTTAGCTTGCTGGCCTTGCTCTTGGCCTGTGCCCCGGCCATCTCCAAGCAGTCGCTAAGAAAAGCAGATGCAAGTCTTACCTTCCAGGAATTAATCAAGGATCCGGAAAGGTACAAAGGAAAAATGATGGCTCTTGGAGGAGAGATTATCTCCAACGCAGTCAGGGAGGGCGAAACATGGATGGAGGTTCTGCAGCGGCCGTTGAACTGGCAACTGAAACCGAAAGACACAGACTTGTCTTATGGACGGTTCCTGGTGCATTTTGCGGAATTTCGGGACCCGGCCGTCTATGCGCCAGGACGAAAAATTACGGTCCTCGGAAAAGTGCAGGGGAAAAAGATTTTGCCTCTTCAGGAGATCATTTACAGCTACCCGGTGCTGATTCCTTACGAGAGCCACCTCTGGAAGCCGGAAACATGGGGCGGGCCATTCTTTTATTTGGGCATTGAAGTGGGAGGGATGATCAGATGAAAAGATGTTCTTTGCTCATCCTTCTGAGAAATAGGGTCAGGCATAGGTATTGACTCGCTTTCCTTTTCTGGGTAATCTGGCGTTATGGCGAGGAAGCCAACGGTTCACTTTCCGGGGCGCTTTATCATATAATTTTGGAAAAAGATCTGGTCGAGGGCCGCAAAAGCAAAATAAAGAAATAACGCAGTCTGACCCCTTCCATCATCCTTCCCTGTCTTCAATTTCTTACTTTTCAAAGGCAGGTTTTAGTAACCAACTGAAAGGCTGCTTGTTCTAATCGCCCTTGAAAAGTCTTTACTTCAAGGTTCATAATGGACCGGGCCAATAAAGAGAGCCC
>CAYQWO010000440.1:0-3807 GCA_964421095.1 uncultured Syntrophaceae bacterium | reverse complement strand
CTTCCGCAGCCTGGCTGATCTCATCACAAAGGGCCAGGACCTCCGCGCGGGTCATGCTGGACTTGGTGATCCAGAGGGCATCGGTCAAGGCGTGGAGCACCCGGAATCCGCGGGCCTCGCTGATTTCCTTGGCCCGGAGCAACTTCTCCCTCCCATAGGCGGTAACCGCTTCGTGGGCCTCAATCCGGCCGAAGCGGGCGTTCCGGTAACCCAGGTAGCCGAAGCAGACCACCAGGAACCACTTGAGAGCGGTCTGCCTCCGCGAATAGAGCTCTCTCTCAGCGCCCTGAGACTCTTTCATCCGTCCCTTGAAATATCTCCGCCTCTCCAGGATCGGCCGCAGGGTTTTCGGGATGAGCCCTTCTCGTTTCTCGCAGATGTTATACCCGCCCTCGGGGACCTTGGGGGTGAGGCAGCAAGAGCACAGGATGGTCTCGGCGGAGATGTTGTGCTGCACCATGATCGTGGGGTACATGGAAGAAAAGTCGATCTCGGCCACGTGATCGTGCATGCCCATCACGGGCTGAAAGGTAAGCCCTCCCTTGTCGACGACCAAAAGGTCCCAGGCGGTTTTGAACTTCTCGGGCTCGCCCTTGTGCCAGGGGATGAGAATATTATCCTGGAGCGCCCGGTCGAGCTGCATGGAGCTGATGGCCGTGCCCGAGGCGCGCCGGGCCAGGCGTTGCACGGGAATCTTGGAAAGCCGGGCTGCTTCCACGATTCCCTCGAAGCCGGTGGCTGAGTAGAAGAAGGAGTTCTGCCGGTCGATATGCAGCCGGCCGAAGAAAGGATAATCCGGAGCATTGTAAACGATCTGCCCGTAGGTAAAATAGGAACGCCCCTCGGTAACGATGGCCCGGCGGATGGGCGTCGGCTCCCGGTCGAATTGTAGAGGTACATTCCACCTCTGGGAAAGCCTGAGAAGAGAGGGGATGATGAAAGAATCTCCATGATCGGTGAATAGGAGGTCCGGGTCATGGCGCGTAAGCAAGCGATTGAGCTCCCGGAGCAGGTCTTCCGGAGACCCCCGGTCAAAGATGAACGTCCGCCCCTCACTCCGCACCGTGAGGGTGTTTCCCTTACCCAGGGGCAGTAGATGACTCCCCTCGTAGGAAAGCTCCAGGGCGGACAAATCCGGGATGGGATACTCCCGGTCCCATGGAGACTCCAGGGCATGAATCTTCTGCAACTGGCCTTCCGCAAACTCCACGGCGCAGCGCCCCAGGGGAAAGAGACCCCGGCTGTACAGGTAATATTGCCCCAGGGGGATGTCGCAGTTAAAAAAAGATACTACTTCTTCCCATCTCGGAAGCTTGCGGAGGAGGCGGGGCAGGCGGTCATACTCCGAGATCTCCAGGGCGAGCACTTCCACCTCCTGGCCGCTCTGGAATTCTTTTTTCCTGTCCCAGAAATAGCCGCTGGCAAAGCCCTTTTGCACCGCCGCCTCCGCCAGCCGTTCTAAAATCCTCTTCTTCCCCGCGGCGTAGATCGGAAAGCGAAACGGGTCTTCCAGGCGCAGAAGTTCTCCTCCGGTCGTGCGCATCCACAAGACCATCCGGTCATGCAGAGGATAAACATCCAAGAGCCAGCCTTTTGCTTCCATTTCTTCTTTAGAAAACAGATTTACTTGCCACAGAGGTCACCGAGGCCACAGAGAGATTTGGATTCAAAAAGCAATAGAAAAAAATCAACGCCTAAAGAATTTGCTGAGTATGCGAGTGTAAATTCTTTTCCGTTTTCAGCCTTGCCTTTATATCTCTGCGCTCTCTGTGACCTCGGTGGCTAAATACTTTCAAAATTTTGAATTTAGGATTTTGAATCTGTTTCGGATTCCATAATATCCTTTTTATCCCCCACTGGGTCCCCGCTTACCCCTTGCAACTTCTCCACGATCTCTGTAAGGAGCTTCTCATGCTCCAGGCAGATGGAGAGGAGGATGGACTCCAGGGGCCAGGGATGGGAGGTGTAAGCGGCGGCCTGGACGTGCAGCTTGGCTCGCTCGAACAGGCGGTCGAAGGCCTCCTGGTCTTCTTTGCGCAGTGCCCGTCGAAATTTCTTCCACTCTTCGTACTCCCGCTCCAAAACCTGGCTAAAAGGTAGAACCGTCCGGCCCATTTTCGTTCCTCCAAAAAACAGCTATCAGCGATCAGCTGTCAGCAAAAACAAAGAAAGCCACCCCCTCCCTACCCTCCCCCCTCAGAGGGGGAGGGCGAGGATGGGGGGACTGAAAGCTGAACTCTGACTGCTGACCGCTGATCGCTAATCGCTAATTTTTTAAACTCCTCGAAGACTTCCCACGGCTTTCGCAGCGCCAGGGGCGGCTTGTCTAAGACCACCTGGAGAGCATCGGGAGTGGATTTCAACTTCAAGACCGCATCGGCAAAGCGCCCGAGCTCCCGCAGGAGAAAGCTGCGGCGCTTGTTGAACCCAGAAAAGGACTGGCTCATCAGGAAGAAAACTCCCTTATGGCTCATGTCCTGGACTTTGGCCAGCATCTTCCGGAAGAGCAGGGCTGCTTCCTCGCCAGGTACGTCCTCGTCGAAGAACATGGTGCAGGGTCCCAGGAGGACGACCAGGGAAGCAGCTCCCGGAAAGGCCACCGGCTCTAAGCGCTCCCGGATGAGGGTGGTCAGCTGGTGGCAGGTAAATGCCCGGGCCACCGCGATTTTTTTCAGCAATTCATCAGGAGGAAAACCTTCTGTTCTGGCAAACCTGGAGACGACGTAAGGGTCAAAAGCATTGGCCCCGTCGGCCACGAGGACCTTGAACCCCCGGAAAGCCGCGAAAGCGGAAAGGTACACCGTAAAACTTTCCGACCGCTCCCCCACAATCAGCGCTTTGTGCACTGTCTTTCCCGCAGGGAAACCCGGAAAGCCTAAAAGAGGAAAAAAATCTCCCTTCTTTTTCTCTAACCCCTTTTCCATGATTAAATTGAACCACAGAGGGCGCAGAGAGAATTTTTCAGCAAATTAAAAATTAATGATTTCGTAAAAAGTAAAATTTCCCCTTCTTCCTTCTTTTAACCGAACCATATCGAAATTGACTAACAAACCACCCTCTCTTCATCTTGCCTTTACGAAGGTATTATTTTGCGAGTTGTTCTCTTGAAATGAAAATCTTTTTGAGAACACAGAGTATTTCTCCGTGCTCTCTGTGGTTTCCTAAGATCGCTTACAATTTTCGATAAGCGACCCCGATCACTCTACCCAGGATGCGAAAACTCTTCTCTCCCTTCTTGACCTGAATGGGAGGCATGGCCGGGTTATCCGACTTGAGCGCGATAAAACCTTCTTCCCGGAAAATCCTCTTCACGGTGACCTCACCATCGATCATCGCCAGGACGATGGCTCCATCATCCGCAGAAGCACCCTGCTTCACCAAAAGATAGTCTTGGGGCAGGATGGTAGGGGACATGCTCATCCCCTCTCGGTCCACCCGGACAATGAAGAATCCAGGCCCTTTGGCCCATTCCTCGGGCACGGGGATGGCCCCCTCGATGTTCTCCACAGCCTCCAAGGGTGGACCGGCCGCCACCTTCCCCACCACCGGGATGCGCTGCACAGCCGAAAAAGGCCGGAAAACCTGGATTCCCCTGGACTTGGAGGAACGCGCCAAGCTCCCCTTCTTTTCCAGGGCCCGCAGATGGTCGATGGCCGCGCGGTAATCAATCCCAAAGTGCCCGGCGATCTCCCGCACGGTGGGCGGATAGCCCTGCTTGCCTGCAAAGTTCTGAATAAAATCCAGAACCTGTCGCTGCCTTGGCGTAAGATCCATCTGTAACCTCACAAAGTTGAAATATAGAAGGCG
>CAYQWO010000439.1:2487-3808 GCA_964421095.1 uncultured Syntrophaceae bacterium | reverse complement strand
TCTCCGCCCTGGCTGCTCGCGTCTCCAAACCTTTCCAAAAGTGAAGGTGGGCAAGATTATATTCCCCTTGCCAGACCCTCTAACTTGTGTTAGAAAAATTTGTAAAGTAATTTGACTTAGGAGGGTTGCGTGCAGGTTGCCGATCGTTTGCAGAAAATTCCGCCGTACCTGTTTGTCACTCTGCGAAACAAGATTGCCAAAGCCCGAGCTGAGGGCGTCGATGTCATCAACCTGGGGGTAGGTGACCCGGTTGATCCCACACCCCAAAGCGTAATTGACGAGCTTTGCCGTCAGGCCCAGGACCCCATCAACCACCAGTACCCCATCGACGAAGAGAAGGGCATGCTGGCTTTTCGGCAAGAGATTGCCCGGTGGTACGCAAGAAGGTACGGAGTGGAGTTGCAGCCGGAGGGGGAGGTTTTGGGATTAATCGGCTCCAAAGAAGGGTGCCACCATTTCATCCTGGGAGTCGTCAATCCAGGAGACGTGGTGTTGATGACCGACCCGGGATACCCGGCTTACCGGGCGAGTATATACATGGGCAGCGCCGAGCCTTACGCCATGCCCATTCTGGCCAAAAGCCATTATTTCCCGGATTTCGATCAAATTCCCGCCGCCATCCTGAAGCGGGCCAAAGCGATGTTCCTGAACTACCCCAACAATCCCACGGGGGCCTGCGCCACGCGGGCCTTTTTCACCAGAGCCGTGGAGTTTGCCAAGGATCACGACATTGCCGTCTGCCATGACAACCCGTACAGCGAGATCCTTTTCGACGGCCAGGAACCCTTGAGCTTTCTTTCTGTGTCCGGAGCCAAAGACGTGGGCATCGAGCTCAACTCTTTATCCAAGCCTTATAACATGACAGGTTGGCGCATCGGTATGGCTGTGGGAAACAGGCAGGTCCTCGGTGCCCTGTGCAAGGTAAAGGAGAATACCGATTCCGGGATTTTCAACGCCATCCAGTATGCGGCCATCCAAGCCCTGCGGCAAGAAGATCGGAATATTCAAAAGATGCTGGAGATTTATTTGCGGCGGCGAAAGTTGGTCCTGGAGACTTTTGCCAAGATCGGGCTTCCCTTCGCCCCTCAGAAAGGCACTTTCTATCTATGGATCCCCGTCCCCAAAGGGACGACCTCCATCGACTTTACTACCGCGCTATTCGAGAAGGCCTCCGTGGTGGTTGCGGCCGGTACGGCGTACGGGCAGCACGGCGAGGGGTACATCCGCATCTCCCTGACGGTGCCAGACCGGCGTCTGGAAGAAGCGATGGAAAGAATCCAAAAGGTTTTCTAAATACTTCACCGCAGAGAACGCAGAGGGC
>CAYQWO010000439.1:0-2387 GCA_964421095.1 uncultured Syntrophaceae bacterium | reverse complement strand
ATCGGCATCGGGTCGAATCTGGGGGATAAGGTGACCAATTGTCGCCGGGCCATCAAAGCCATCCTTTCAGACAGAAGAAATCAGATCGTGGGATGTTCTCCCCTATATCAAACGGAACCAGTGGGGAAAAAGGACCAAGATTGGTTCGTCAACGGGGTATGCGGCGTGGAGACCTCGATGAAACCCCGGGAGCTGCGAGATTTCCTCCTGGCCATAGAAATGATGATGGGGCGCGTGCGCGGGGAACGCTGGGGGCCGCGGGTGATTGATTTGGACATTCTGATCTTTGGTAACGAGGCCATCAACGAGGGCGACTTGCAGATTCCTCACCCCAGACTCCATGAGCGCAGGTTTGTTCTCGTTCCCCTGCGGGATATCGCCCCCCATCTTGTGCATCCTCTGCTGGGGAAGACGATCTCTCAAATCCTTTCGGAGCTACCGGGAGAAGAAAAGGTTGTGCCCCTGGAAGAGAAGGTTCATCGGCTATGGTCCGCTTGATCATATACCTTATCATTCTGGCGGTGGTCTGTTGGGCGATCAAGCGCGTCCTTTTCCCCCCGAAGAGTAAAATGACCGAATCTAAAGAGACGGCGGAAGAATTGGTGCAGGACCCGGTTTGTCAGTGTTATATCCCCAAAAAGCAATCCTTGGCCGTTTCGATCAAGGGAAAGAAGCTCTTTTTCTGCAGTGAGGAATGCTACAAAAAATACATGGCTTCCCATGCCCTGCCGAAGGGCTGATACATTTTTCAGATCGCTTAAATGAGACAGCATCTTTCGGTCATGCTGCGAAATTCGGCGGGCGCATGCAAAAAGGGGGCCGTTAATTCCGCCCTTTTGCTTTTTTCCTGTTTTTATCAGAAGTTGCAGCCCCAACAGGGGTGTAAACCAAGAATGAAGGAGGACCCGAAGGATTTAGTCCTTGCATTAAAGAAGCCGATAATATATTTTATAAGGTCTGGGTGTTTTGTTTTCACGCTGGCCTGAGGGTTTAATAAAGAGAAAAAAGGGGGTCGGCTTCTGAGCAAAACCCAAATGAGGATCATTCTCCTCATTCTCGGAGGGGTGGCCATCGGCGTAGCGGCTTGTTCCCCATCTTTCGCGGATATCTATAAATACGTAGACAAAGAGGGAGTGATCCATTTTACCAACGTTCCCACCCATGGGAAGTTTAAGCTATTCCTGAAAGAAAAGCGGGTGAAGTTTCACCTGGGCCCAAATTTCGAAAAATATGATGCCGCGGTCCTGAAGGCAGCGGAGAAATACGGTGTGGATTATGCTCTGGTCAAGGCCGTCATCAAGGCCGAATCAAATTTCAATCCCATCGCCATTTCCCGAGTGGGGGCCAGAGGATTGATGCAGCTCATGCCAGGAACAGCCTATGCCCTCCGGGTAAATGATTCTTTCCACCCGGAGGAGAATATCGACGGGGGGGTTCGTTACTTGCGTTATCTCTTAGGTCTTTACCGAGGGAATGTATACCTGGCATTGGCGGCCTATAACGCCGGCGAGAAGGCCGTTTTCCGGTATCGCGGCATTCCTCCCTATCCGGAGACCCGGACGTACGTCCAGCGGGTGTTGCGCTACCACCAGAAATACATCAACGAGCCCAGAAAACCCGATCATACTGAAAGTCACAGCAACTGAAATTCAAGGTTCTTGACCATGGAACGAACCGCCGGGGTCGCGGCTAAAGAACAACCTCGGCCCTTAATCCGGAACATTCCCAATCTTCTTACTTTTTTACGTATGGCCGCCATTCCTCTGGTGGTGTTGTTCCTTCTGTTCCCCGGCCCCCTGGCAAGTTTTTTGGCTGCGCTTTTTTTCAGCGCCGCCTCTCTGACAGACCTCTTAGACGGCTACATCGCCCGGCAACAGAATAGTGAGACGGCCGTAGGGAAGTTGCTGGACCCGCTTGCAGACAAGCTCTTAATCAATTCAGCTTTCATCATGCTCATTCCTCTGGATCGAGTCCCCGCCTGGGTGGTCGTTTTAATTGTGGGGCGAGAAGTGGCGGTCACCGGTTTGAGGGGTATCGCCTCGCTCGAGGGATTGGTCATCGCCGCCAGCAGATGGGGCAAGGCCAAGACGGTCTTCCAATCCATCGCTTTGATTGGCTTGATGCTCCACTATGAGTATCTGGGCATTAACTTCCATTCTCTGGGCATGCTCATTCTATGGGTGGCTCTGGCAATTACGATCTGGTCCGGAATTGATTATTTCAATAAATTCTACCGGGAACACCGAAAAGTGATTAAGAGGGGTAAGGGGTAAATCTGTTTCCCCTTGACAAGGAAAGGGCCATTTTCTAAAATATCTCTAAATTTCAAAAAGATTGAGCGGGAATAACTCAGCGGTAGAGTGCAACCTTGCCAAGGTTGAAGTCGC
>CAYQWO010000438.1:0-3849 GCA_964421095.1 uncultured Syntrophaceae bacterium | reverse complement strand
CCCTAAGTATAGGCTCTTGGGCCCTTGGTAAGCTTTCATCAAAAATTTGGCCAACCAATTTAGAGATGAACGAAAAAAAGTCTTAGAAGGAGGAAACACTATGGATAAAATTAAGATTCAAGGGATGACCTGCCAGCACTGTGTGATGTCGGTGACCAAAGCACTGGGAGCGATTCCTGGGATTAAAAACCTGAAAGTGAACTTAGTCAATGGAGAGGCCACTTTTGAAAATACGCAAAATGTTCCCCTGGCGAACATCCGCAAAGCCGTCGAGGAGGCCGGATACAAAGTCGTCGCCTAAGATGGTTTTATCTTGACATTTTTAATAAAGTTTTATATAAAGACTCCATAGCGACCGGGAGGCGAGCATGAGACTCTCAACGAAGAGCCGGTATGGAGTCCGGGCAATTTTTGACATCGCGTATCATTCCGGAGGCCTGCCGACCCAGATCAAGGAGATTTCCAGACGCCAGGGGATTACTCCTCGGTACCTGGAGCAGATTTTTCAAAAATTGAAACGGGCGGGAATTGTCAAAAGCATCCGCGGCCCGAAGGGTGGATACTATCTGGGCCGGAAGCCGGAAAGCATCGCTGTAAGCGATGTGATCCGGGCGATGGAGGAATCCATGGAGCCTGTCTTTTGCGCCCGACCTTCCAAGGGACGAAAGAAATGTCGGAAAGAATCGCACTGCGTAGCCCAGTTGATCTGGCGAGAGGCGGGGCAACGAATCTCGGAATATTTTGGTTCCGTATCCATCGAAAAGCTGTGCAGAATGGCCAAGGAACTGGGGATCGAAAAACAACTGGACCACCGCTTTATGTACTTTATCTAATCGCCTAAGGAAAAAAAGGAGGGAATAATTTTTTTCTTGACAAGGATTATCGTGTTCATGTAGATTGGAAACTGTCATCTTATCCAGAGTGGTGGAGGGACTGGCCCGAAGAAGCCACAGCAACCGGTCCTGTGAAGCGCGGGATGCTGGTGCTAATTCCAGCAAGGTAGAGATACCTTGGAAGATAAGATAGGATTTGGACAAATGTAAGCCCCTTCTTATCGACCAAGAAGGGGCTTTTTTTATTATTGTTCGCCACAGAGCACGCCGAGAAAGCAGAGAAAAAATTATCTGTAATTCAGATTGTTTTTTCAGTTTCGTTTGAATTCAAAACTCACCTCTGCGACCTCTGCGTTCTCCGCGGTAGATGTTTTTATTCTCAGAAGAGGGGAGGTGGGGACGATGGATATGGAAAGCGACATGGGTGACGGCGATATGGGTATGTTGCCGATCTTTAGGCCAATGATCATTATCCATCTTCCCCTCCTTTGGCCTTTAGAGCAAAAGGCAACGGGCAATGGAAGGCTGAAGAAGCTTTTCGGGCAGAAAATTGAGAGGGGAGGCAGAGAAAGGAGTAGGAAGAATGAGTCCGCACAAGGTCAATAAAACGATTGCTGAGATCAACGAGAAAATACGCAAGGGGAAGGCCGTTGTGGTAACGGCCGAGGAGATCATCGACATCGTCGAAGAGAAGGGGGCAGTAAAGGCGGCTCTGGAGGTCGATGTGGTCACCACCGGGACTTTCGGGCCGATGTGCTCTTCGGGGGCTTTCATGAATTTCGGCCATACCCAGCCCCGGATCAAGACCGCCAAAGCTTGGCTGAACGATGTCCCGGTTTTTGCCGGGTTGGCGGCCGTAGACATTTACATCGGAGTCACCGAACCCAGGGAGGATGATCCCCTGAACAAGGTCTTTCCCGGGGAATTCAAGTACGGGGGAGGGCATGTGATTCAGGATCTGGTGAGTGGCAAACCCGTCATCCTCCGGGCCGAGGCCTACGGAACGGATTGTTACCCGAGGAGAAAATTGGAAAAGGAAATTACGCTGAAGACGGTTCCAGAAGCTTTTCTTTTCAACCCCCGCAACGCCTACCAGAACTACAACTGCGCGGTCAACCTTTCCAGTAAGGAGATCTACACTTATATGGGGGTGTTGCGTCCCCATGCCGGAAATGCGAACTACTGCAGTGCCGGACAGCTGAGCCCCTTGCTGAACGATCCACTTTACAAAACCATCGGGATCGGAACGAGGATCTTTCTGGGCGGCACGCAGGGATATATCGTCTGGAGGGGCACGCAGCATAACCCTAATGTGAAGCGAGGCCAGAACCAGGTGCCTCGAACTCCGGCCGGGACCGTATCTGTCCTGGGAGATCTCAAACAAATGAGCCCCGAATGGCTGGTGGGGGCCAGTTTTCAGGGGTATGGGTGCACGCTAATCCCGGGAGTGGGAGTACCCATCCCTATCCTGAATGAGGAGATTGTCCAGTATACGGCGGTGAAGGATGAGGACATTTACACCCAGATTGTAGACTACAGTAAGGATTACCCCGAGGGAGGCCCGATCCAAAGCTTGGGCGAGGTGAACTACAAGCAGCTCAAAAGCGGAAAGATCAAATTCAACGGGAAAGAAGTTCCCACCACCCCGCTCTCCAGTTATTCTAAAGCCAAGAAGATTGCCGAGATCTTGAAGGAATCGATCCAGAAAGGCGAATTCCTTCTGGGCGAGCCCCAGCAATTCCTTCCTTCGGTGAACCCAGGTAAGTCATGAGGCCTGAGGCGTAAGGCGCAAGAGGGTAGGGGCGACCGGTCGATAAGACTCGACTGCGAGCCGGTCGCCCCTACACGTGGAGTTCGATGATATCCCCATCTTGGAGGACGTAATCGCGCTGGACCATCTGCCCGTCGTACTTTTCCTTGCCCCAGATGCGGGCGAATTTTAACTTCTGAACAAAATCCTTATGAATCTGGGAGGCGAAATCCAGGACCGTACTCCCTTTGGGCAGAATCACGGGATCTTCCAGGTCGGCGGTCTTCCCTGGGGCTTTGGTGTAGGCCCGGACCGTGTCCAGGATGGCAAAGATTTCCCCCTTGAGGGGATCCAGGTTTAGGTTCTCCTTGGCGGAAATGCAGAGAGTGGGATAAATTTTTGCGAATTTATCTAAAAGGTCCCGGCAGTTTTCTTGGGCCTCCTTGAGGTCCGCCTTATTGCCGATGAAAACAGCCCGTTTAGGGAACAGGCCAACCTCCGGTTTTTCCTCTTCTCCCCTTTTTAAGATTTTTACCCGGCGCCGGTTCAGTTCCTCCAGGATGAGGTCGATCTGGGTACCGCAGTCTTCGGTCAAATCCAAGATGATGGCCAAGGCGTCGGCGTTGCGGATCAGGTTGAAAAGGCCGGATTCAGCGTATTCATCCATCAGCGGGGGCGCATCCACTAATTGAATCTGGATGTTCTCAAACTTCATCATTCCGGGCAGAGGGACGCGGGTGCTGAATGGATAGTCAGCAATCAGCGGGAGGGCGTTGGTTACGGAAGCCAGGATTTGGGATTTCCCGCAATTGGGTAATCCCACCAGGACGACCTGGGCAGCTCCTTCTTTTTTAACCACAAAAGGGTCCATTTGCCGGGCGGTCGAGGGGCGGCGATGGATTTCTTCTTTATGTTGTGAGAGGCGTTTGCGAAGCTGGGCGATCAGCTTGTCTGTGCCCTTATGGTGGGGAATAATGGCCAGCATCTCCTCCAGAGCCAATATCTTCTCCGGGGTGGTTTTGGCTTGGCGGTAGCGTTCCTCAGCTTCTTTGTACTGTGGGGGAAGGTTGGCGGGCATAAGGCCAATCAGGACGCTTCGGAAATTCCTTCAAAAACAACAGCCTTGAAAAAATCACACTTTTCGCAATCACCGAGGGTTTGGGCATGATTTCCCCGGACGCCGTCGCGGCACTTTGTGCCAGCGATGGGCCAACATAGCCGGCCGTAATCGGGGTAGGCGGGACAAGTTCCGTCCCGGTCCCTTCC
>CAYQWO010000437.1:0-3851 GCA_964421095.1 uncultured Syntrophaceae bacterium | reverse complement strand
ACGTAGATTGGATCCTCTTGGCGCAAGTCCAGCACCACCAGGTTTTTGTGGATGGCGGCGCAGCGCTTGATTTGCGCATCGAAGAGGGGCTCCTGCTCGAAATACAAATCCACCCGCTCCTTCACATCGGGCAAGGCGAGGAGCTCGGCCAGCGACAGCGTCCCCATCTTCCAGGCCAACTCTGTCATCAACGCGAGGTTAGAGATACGGAAAGTCCTGAAGCGGCCCAGGCCGGTCCGCGGGTCGGTGAGGAAGCCCAGGAGATCCCAGCCTTTGGGGTGCAGCACATCTTCCTTGGAATACTGCGCCGCATCCACTTTATCGGCAGCGAGCACCATGTCTTCGGCCACACCGGGAAACTTGGCTTTGCCGCCGAAATAATTGTAGACCACGCGGGCTGCCGAAGGGGCGTGAGGGTCGTTGACGTAGTTGGGCTTTGGGCTCTTGACCCGGATGGCTTCGCTGGAATGATGGTCGAACGCTAAGTGTACGCTTTCGACATAGGGCAGATTCGTCGTAATATCCTGCCCGGTCAGCTCAACTTTGCCGTCCTGCACATCCTTGGGATGGACAAATTTGATGTCCTTAATCATCCCCAATTTGCGCAGCAGAGCGGCACTGACCATGCCATCCAAATCACTGCGCGTCACCAGCCGATACTGCTCAGACATACGGTGATCCTCCTTTTCGTCTGTGGTTATGCCCCATCGGTTTCTGAGCAAGCTCAGGCGCAATTCGTGGCTATGGGCTAACTGCCTTTGGAAGAATTGGTGCGAAGTTAGCCTCTGGCATGGGCGTCCCTCCTCGGGAAGGAACAGATGGATATTATCATTTGTTCCCAAAAAGTGTCAAGGTTCGAGGGGAGAGGGATTAGGATTTTGGCCGGAAGCTCATTTTTCCGCCGCCAATGCTACTCTCTCCACCTTATCCAGGTCCCTTTTGTAGAACTTGGACCCCAGGTAAAAGAGGACGCAAGAAACCAAAGCCGCAATATTGGCGAACTTCAGGGCCGTGGCGATCCCGTAAGCGTCCGAGAGGGCCCCGGTCACGATCGGGCCGAGAGAACTTCCCAGGAGATTCTGGACTATTACACAAAGGGCATAGGAGATGGCCCGCAGGCCGGGATGGACGACATCCTGGGTCACCGCGATAGCCGAGGAGGCCCAGGCAATGGAAGCAATCCCTCCAAGGATGAGAATGGGGTATTGAACGGCTCCTCCGGAGAAAAGATGCATACCGCAAAAATAGAGAACCGCGGTCAGGAGGGCAGAGATGGAGGGGACCAGCAACCGGGCCTGAATTCTCTTTTTCATCCATCGATCGGCAATCCAGCCGCCCAGGGGAGACCCGATGATGGCCATGAGCATGATCCCGCTGGTCAACAGGGTGGCTTTCGGCAGCGGGGCTCCATGGACTCTTTGGAAATAGGTCGGAAGGAAGGAGGACAGGGAGATAGTAAGGAACATCATCCCGGCGAACCCCAGGTAGGTCAGGAGAAGGGAGGGGGTGCGGGAAAAAGCGCGGACGATGTCCCTCTTGGACATCCTTTTCTTTAGCGGAGAGACATTTGACCCCGCGGCCTCCTGCTGGACGGTCTGCTCCAAACCCACTGTTTTGTAATCTTTCACGAAAAAGAAGAGGATGGAGATGAGCAGTCCCGGGAAAGCGACAATCCCGAAGGCGTTCCTCCATCCCCAGTGGGTGGCGATGAATCCCCCGGCCACGATCCCCGCGGCCATGCCGATGGGGATGGACATATTCCAGAGTCCCACCATGAAGGCCCGCTGTTTCTCGGGGTAAAGGGCCGAAATCATGGCCGTGCCGCCGGGGGCGTACCCGGCCTCCCCGAGACCAATGGCGGTTCTGGCGGCAAACAGCTGGCCGAAGTTTTTGGTGAAGGCGCAGGCCATGGTGGCCAGGCTCCACAGGACGGCCATGATGCCGATGCTCTTCTTCCGGCTCCACCGGTCAATCACGATGGAAATGGGAAATGAGAAGAGAACGATGGCCCAGTAGACGGCCGAGACCAGGGCCCCGCACTGCGCATCGGTCAGCCCCCAGTCCTTCTTCAGGAAAGGGAAGAGGGAGACAACCACCATCCGATCGACGTAATCGAAGAAATAGAGGAGCCAGAGGAGAATGAAAACATAGTGGCTGTAAGCCTTGGAGAAGAGATAACCTTCGGGGGGAGCCGTCTTGATCATTTTTTACCTCCGAACATCCACCCGGCCGATCATGGCCAGGGCAATGCTTCCCGGATGCATGGGGCGATTTCTCCCGACCTCTTCGGGCTCGAGATCCACCTGGACCAGGTTGGCCCTGGGATTGAGCATATCCCCGTAAGCATAATACAGGCTGATGCGGCTGCTTGTCTTTAGAATTCTTCCCCCATCTTCACCATGACCTTTACAGTCTTCCCCGGGTGAATCCGCTCTTGATACACCTTTGGCAATTCATCCAGAGAAATGAGGTCGGTGACCATATCCCGGGCGTCGATCTTCCCCTGGGCCATCCAGGCGAGGCACTGAATGTTCTCCTCGTGGGTGTTGGAATAGGACCAGGTCAGCCGGGGTTCCTTGAAGTTCAGGGCCATGGGTTGATTGACGGCCAATCCCTTGAACATGCTCACGATGCAGATCATGCCGCCCTTGGCCACCAGGGTAAATGCGAGGGAGACATTGTCGGAGACCCCGGAACACTCCAGGATGGTCTCAAAACCGTTCCCCCCCGTCCATTCCCTCCCCCGGCGCAAGATATCCTCCCGCAGGGGATCGAGGACAAAATCAGCGCCGAAGCTCTTTCCCAAGGCCCTCTTTTTTTCCACGGGTTCGGACAGGGCAACGGGGTGAAACCCGAGGATCTTAAGGATTCGTACCGCCGCCAACCCGATCGGGCCTCCCCCCATGACCAGAGCCGATCCCCCTTCATTCTTCGCGCATCGGATGCCGTGGAGAGCGGAGGCAAAGGCCTCGGCCAAAGCCGCGTTCCGGGAATCCACCCCCGGGGGGATCGGGATGAGCATGGGCGGAAAGACTTTCACGTATTCGGCAAAGCCGCCGGGCAAGTCCCCGACCCCGATGGATCTCCTCTTGATGCCGCAAAGATGGGGCTTTCCCAGGCGGCATTCCCGGCATTGACCGCAGTAAGTAGGCCGGAAAATAACCCGGGTGCCCTCCTGGAAGGCATTCTCCTGCTGACCGCGGTCGCAGACTACGCCGCTCGCCTCATGACCCAAGATGATCCCGTCGGGTAGCAGCCCGCTTTCGATCAGGGAGTGATCCGACCCGCAAAATCCTGTGTCCGAGACTCTTACCAGTACCCCGTCAGGCCCTGCTTCAGGCATGGGCATTTCTTCGATAACCAACCCTTTGGTTTTTCGGTAGACCGCGGCTTTCATTTTTCCCCAGGTTCTGAGTCTCGGGTCGAGGGACGGAATCATATGGCTTTACTCCTTCAACCGGTAGAGGTTGTTCAAATATTGCAGGGCCAGCGACTTCGCCGCTTGGCGGTCGGGCAGAGTTCCCATCATCCCGTAAAGCGCCGCTTCTCCCGTGGGCTCCGCAGGCCCGGCCACAGCCAGCGCTGAAGATACTTCCCGCAGGTCATTAAGAAAAGGATCGACGATCTTTAAATGGATTGGAGAAATGGTCAAGTGCAGGCTCGCCGGCCGGTGCTGAGAATGGAGGTGCCATCCCCTCTCTTTGAGTTTGACCGCCAGCTGGTAAACGTTGATTCGATCCGAACCGAAGGAGAAGACGGTTGCCGGAGGCTTTCCCAGCACAAAGAGCCCGGGAATTTTCCGGATCCCTTCCGTGAGCTTGATCGTGGCCTCTCGAGCCGCTCTCGCCAGC
>CAYQWO010000436.1:3260-3855 GCA_964421095.1 uncultured Syntrophaceae bacterium | reverse complement strand
AAGACAAATCCGTAAACTAAATTGAAAATGAACCTTGATTTTCAGTTCCCAGTTTTCCGGCCTAAGAGGGCCTTTAACTTCTTCATCATATTTTCAGATGTAAAACCAAACTTTTCAAGCAGAACCTTTCCTGGCGCCGATGCCCCAAAATGATCAATTCCCATAGCCTCTCCACTCCTTCCAACATATTTCTCCCAGCCAAATGTTGCGCCCGCTTCAATGGATATCCTCAGTGGAATATCCGGCGGGAGGACTTGATTCCGAACTCTCGGCTCGAAAAAAGGTATTTCAATATTCCTGGTTTTCTATTCGAACCTTGTTATTTTCACCCCGATAAAGGGCATCTTAGAGATATATTCTTTTAAGAAGACTTTTTTCACGGCGCCGCCTATATTTTTTATTCCGCTGGCGTGGATTAAATAAACTTCTTTCCTCCCAGATTTTTCTTCGGTTTTTATGATCCCGATATGTCCGACGCATTCATCCCCCTTCCTCTTTTCAGGGAGCGTGATGAAAAAAAGAATATCGCCACTTGCTAAGTTTTTAATTCCCCGGAACAGTTCTTGGGTGGGAAGGATGTCGCAGAGATCTCTGC
>CAYQWO010000436.1:0-3250 GCA_964421095.1 uncultured Syntrophaceae bacterium | reverse complement strand
TTTTTGAAGTAATTTCTTTCCCCCATTTGCCGCTCTCGATCATATCCTCCCCATACTGGAAACGGTCACTGTAGTTGACCACCTTCCCATCCTTAAGAACGCCCCGGGAATGGAAGCGTTTCTCTAAGGCGATTTGAATAGCCTCTTCGGGAGTGTGGCTTAAAGCCAGTTCCACAGCCCGGAAGGTTAAATACATGCAATCAACTTTTTCGTCCGCCACAATCAGGCCCTTAGTGACGTAGTCTCCTTGCGGATCTTCATCATAAGGGGTGCCGATAAATCTCCCTGCCCAGAAGGCGATTTTCTCTCCAATCGTTTTCCCCTGGAGGGTTGGCCGAAGAGTTGCAATCTCTTCCTCTGTAAAGGCAAAACTGTACCCCGGGGGAAAAATGGTGACAAGAAAGAAGAAAAAAAGATGAATTGCTGGAATCTGGAGAGATTTGGCTGTGGCGAGCAAAAAGAAGAGGTCTCCTGTATTAGACAAAATTAGTTGGATAGTGGAACTCGACTTTCCAAATCATACCAAATCTGGGGCCCAATGAAAATCCTTTTCTACACAACTAATTCATGCCCAAAATCAGTGCTGTCCAAATTAGATAGAAAATTTACCAATGCATATTGAGTTCATTGCCTTTTTGGACATGGTTTGCTCTTATCCATGGCCAGGTTGCCCACGATCTGCTGTCCAATTTAGACAGAGTCAGCCTTGCTATTAGCCCGTCATTCCTGCGAAAGCAGGAATCCAGGCTTTTTTTAAAAACATTCTGGATTCCCGCCTGCGCGGGAATGACGGATCCAGAACTTTTCCCAAACCTTAATTTGGACAAGACTGGCCCAAAATAATAGATTTACCACAGAGGGCACAGAGGAAAGTTAAAATAAATCACGGCAATAAACTCCCTTTCTCTGCTTTATTCCGTGCACTCGTTAAGTGAAAGGAAATCAATATCTTAGCTTACGAATTTATTACCTGAGAACACAGAGAAAAGATTGAGCTTTTGTTGTTTTTCAACCATGAAATGATTTTCTGTGTTCTCTGTGGTTAAAAAAATCGCGGGATTTAAGTTATATTTCCCGCGTAAATTGCCGATAAATAAGGAAAAATCGAAATAAGGCGCAGCAAATCAATGCCTTTCATTGGAAAAGATGTAGTTTTAACAACTAAGGAGGCAACGGAGTATATCCGTCTCGGAAGGATCAAGGCCGTCAAGGCGGGCAAAGGTTGGAGGGTTTTACAGTCAGAATTATATCGATTCCTAAAGGGCAGATAAGAGTGTAATTGGGAGAAACCTATGCATGGCTTTTTCTTTAGCCTCCGTTTCCGTCTGATTTTACTCGTTCTTTTGGCAATTATTCCAGCGTTGGGGGTGACGCTCTATTCGGGTCTTGAACAACGACAGATAGCAGCCACTCAGGCAAAAGAACAGGCTTTACGGCTGGCGCAACTCTTCTCCAGCAATCAGAGTGAACTGACTGAAGCGGGACATCATTTACTCCATGCCCTCGCCCAATTCCCCCAGGTTCGCAACTATGATTCAGCTTTTTGCTCCTCGCTTTTTGCCAATCTTCTCAAAGAATACCCTTGGTATCTCAACATCGGAGCGGCAAAACCAGATGGCCATGTATTTGCCAGCGCCGTCCCCATGGCCCGACCGGTCGATATTGCTGATCGTTCCTATTTTCAGCTCGCTCTTCAGACACGAAACTTCGCCATTGGCGATTATCAGATTGGTCGCATTGTTGGCAAGCCTGTAATAAATTTCGGCTACCCCGTCCTCGATGAAGCAGGTAAGATAAGGGCTGTAGTTTACGTAGCATTGGATCTGGGTTGGCTCAACCAACGCGCAGCCAAAGCAGATCTGCCTCCCGGTTCAACACTTACTTTGATTAATCACAATGGCTTGATCTTAGCGCACCATCCTGGACCAGAGAAGTGGATCGGCAAGAGCATGAAGGAAGCATTCATATTCAAGGCTATGGTATCTCAAGGTGAAGGTATGACGGAAGCTACTGGCCTGGATGGAGTTCAACGCCTGTATGCCTTCACCCCATTTTCCAGCAAAGTTCATGCCGGAAGTGTATATGTCAAAATTGGCATTCCCAATTCGGTAGCCTTTGCTGAGGTTAACCGTCTTTTAAGCCGCAACCTTACCTGGTTGACAGTCGTCGGC
Organism: uncultured Syntrophaceae bacterium; assembly: GCA_964421095.1. Taxonomy (GTDB): domain Bacteria; phylum Desulfobacterota; class SM23-61; order SM23-61; family SM23-61; genus CAYQWO01. The sequence continues at coordinate 1,079 of CAYQWO010000436.1, read as the reverse complement.
ATAATGGCGCTCGCTATTGCCTGGATTGGAGGCGATCTATTGGTTCGTCGACGCGTGAGGAAGCTTGTGAGCGCGGCGAAGAGACTGGGGGCTGGGGATCTGAGTGCCCGCACCGGAGTAACCTATGGAGAAGGAGAATTCAGCCAACTGGCCCGCACATTTGATGAGATGGCTGCATCCCTTGAACAACGCGAGTCTGAGCATAACAAAGTTGAGGAGGCCCTTCAAGAAAACCGGCGAGTTATGGAAGCAGTCGTGGAGACGGCCCCGACTTTGATTTTGCTCACCAATCCGGAGGGTCGCATTCGCCTGTTCAACCGCGCTTGTGAGGAGCTCACAGGGTACAACCGAGAGGAAGTTATCGGGAAAACTATCCCGGAATTGTTCCTCCCGCCAGATTGGGTACCTGTGGTGCAAAAGCGGTTTTCTGATCCAAACGCCCCGGAAGTGAGAGCCCCTCATGAGAATCCCTGGATAACGAAATCAGGTGAAGAGCGACTGATTGAATGGCGCTGCACGCCCCTCCTTTCCTCACAAGATAGCCAGCCCTGGATATTGGGTACGGGCGTTGACATAAGCGAAAGAAAGGAAGCGCAGGAGGCGCTGCGAAAGAGCGAGGAAGAGGCCAGACGGCTGGCTCAAGAAAATGCCATTGTAGCTGAGATCGGCCGAATCATTAGCTCGACACTCAAAATCGAGGAGGTGTATGATCGTTTTGCTGAAGAAGTGCATAAACTCATCCCAGGTGATCGGGTTACGATCTCCATTGGTAATCTCGAAGAGGCTGCTCTTACCATCGCCTATGTCTGGGGTTTTGAGATGGGCGATCGGAATGCCGGAGATGTCATTCCCTTAGCCGGCACTACCTCGGAAAGAGTCATGCGAACTCGATCCAGCATGCTCATTCAGGAAGAAAATTTGGAAGGCGTTAAAGATGAATTCCCGGGTCTTTTACCCTATCTCCAGGCCGGACTTCGATCGATGATGGTGGTCCCCTTGATTTCGAAGGATCAAGTGATCGGAGTGCTGCATATTCGTTCTTTCAAACCAAATGCTTATACCGAGATGGATGTGAGGCT
>CAYQWO010000435.1:0-3858 GCA_964421095.1 uncultured Syntrophaceae bacterium | reverse complement strand
GAGGGGATTGCTTGTAGTCCGCAAGGGTAATGTCGGCGACTTCTTGAATAGAATCGGTAACCTGGCATCTGGAACGACAAAAGTAAACACCGACGCCAACCATGAAAGAAAAACCGCCTCATTCTGCAAGCGAACCCCTGGGCCCCGGCTGCAGCCCCGCTTCGCCAATTGCGACACAGTCTCTGAGGGGGAGGGTGCGGGTGGGGGTGAATCAAGGAATTATTTCACAGCCTCAAGGTAAAGGTCAGCGAACCCAAAGACGGAGTGAATTGAAAGGAGGAATGGCAATGCGCGGATATTTCCGGGGAAAACGATTCGCTTGTCTTTTCTTGTTGATGGTCTCCATTTTCGGATTTTCGACCATCCAGGCCCAAGAGTTTCCTACCAAGCCCGTAAACCTCATCATCCCGGTGGGCGCCGGCGGGTCTCACGATTTAACGGCCCGCGCGGTTACCAGCGTGGCGGTCGATTACTTGGGCCAGCCGGTCATCATTCAGCTCAAACCCGGTGGGGGAGGAGCGATTGGTTCCGAATTCGTGGCCAAAGCCCCTCCCGATGGCTACACCTTGCTCTTCGGCGGCCCGGGGTGGAGTACCACCCTCCCCGCCATCGAAGGCCGGTCTAAGGGTCCGGACGATCTGGTCGCCGTGTGCCGGATCAACTACAGTCCCACCATCATCGTAGCGCGCTCCGATCTGCCTTACAAAAACTTCCGCGAGATGGTGGAATGGGCCAAGGCCAATCCCGACAAATTGATCTTCGCCAATACCGGCCCCTGGGGACAGGCTGACCTGTCCTGGAAGCTGATCATGCGGCAGGCCGGCATCAAGACGAGAAACGTTCCCTATGATGGGGGTGGGCCATCAATTTTGGCCGTGCTGGGCGGGCATGCCGACCTCACTGGGGGTTTGTCCGCCGCCCTTCTCCCTCACATTAAATCGGGAAAACTCCGTGCCCTGGCTGTCCTCGACAACAAGCGCGAAGAGGAATTACCAGAGGTTCCGACAGCGAAGGAAGAAGGGATGAACGTGGTGAATCTCATGTGGCGGGGCGTTTTAGCTCCCAAGGGTATCCCCCGCCCCGTCATTGACAAATTGGCTCTAGCCTTCAAGAAAATGACCGAAGACAAGTCGGTCATGGGCATGATCAAGCGCTTCGGGGATGACATCTATTACCTGGGTCCTGACGAATTTACCAAGGTCTGGCGGGAAGAGTTCGAGACCCACAAGGAACTCGGCAAGATCTTCAAGAAATAGGCGACGAAGGGCCTGCCTTGCGGGGGCGCCATGCGGAAACCTGGAGAAATCGGGGTGGGGATTTTCTTCCTGGGTATCGGGATCGGGTTCACGATCGGCGCGATCCAATTGCAGATCGGAAAACCCACGGAACCGCAGCCCGGCTTCTTCCCCTTCCTGGGCGGAGTCATCTTGATCATCCTTTCTGCCATATTCCTTCTCCAGGCGCAATTCGGTCGCACCGGGGAGACCCACCCTCTTGGGAAGCTGTGGAGCCCCGGCATTGTGGTCCTGGGGTTAATTATGTATGTGGTCGGTTTGGAAACTTTGGGGTACATCGTCGCCACCGCGCTCCTTTCGGCCGTCATGCTGCGGGCCTTGGAAACAAAATTCCGGGTGCTCTTCCCGGTGAGCCTCCTCCTGGCGCTCGGCAGCTACATCCTGTTCGATCGCTTGCTGGGCGTGACTTTGCCCGGCGGGCTGCTGGCGAAACTCTGGTAAGAGAGGCCAATGGGCTTTTTAGAAAATCTGGGCAGCGGGTTCGCCGTGGCCCTGTCGCCGGGGAACCTTTTCTATTGCGCGATCGGGGTGATCTTGGGGACAGCCATTGGCGTTCTGCCAGGACTCGGACCTCCGGCCACCATCGCCCTTCTCCTGCCGGTGACTTTCAAAATTGCCCCCCTCTCGGCCGTGATCATGCTGGCGGGGATCTTTTATGGAGCCATGTACGGCGGGTCCACGACTTCGATACTCCTGAACATTCCCGGAGAGGCGGCCAGCGTGGTCACGTGCTTGGATGGATATAAAATGGCCCGGCTCGGAAGGGCGGGCCCTGCTCTGGGCATTTCAGCACTCGGCTCATTTATCGCCGGGACGCTCAGCGTTTGCGGCATATCCATCGTGGCCCCGTCCCTGGCTTCGTTCGCCCTAAAATTCGGCCCCCCGGAGTACTGCTCCCTGGTCGTCCTCGGCTTGATCATGGCCGTATATTTGTCTGAAGAGTCGGTGCTGAAGGGCCTGATGATGGCCGTCCTGGGTCTGCTGCTGGGGACGGTGGGCCTCGATCCGGTTAGCGGGGGGCAGAGGTTTACGTTCGGCGTGGCTCGGCTGACCGATGGTTTCGACTTCGTGGTGATGGTCATGGGCCTCTTCGGCATCGCGGAGATCCTCTCCAATCTGGAGACTCCAAAGGTTCGGGACATCTTTAAAACAGCCCTTACGGGTCTGCTTCCCACCCGGGAAGACTGGCGGCAGTGCTGGGCCTCGGTGCTACGGGGGTCGCTTTTCGGCTTTTTCATTGGGGTGCTACCCGGCGGCGGGGCTGTTATCAGCTCCTTTGCCGCCTACGCCGCGGAAAAGCGGTTATCCAAACATCCCGAACGATTCGGCAAGGGAACGATTGAGGGCGTGGCCGCGCCCGAGTCGGCTAACAACGCAGCCTCCACTTCTTCGTTCATCCCCCTCCTGACTTTGGGGGTCCCCGGCAACGCCTCCGTCGCCATGATCTTCGTGGCCTTGATGATCCATGGGATCCGACCCGGCCCGCTTCTTCTTCAGGAACACCCGGACCTTTTCTGGGGGGTCATCGCTTCCATGTACATCGGCAATGCCTTACTCCTGGGGCTCAACTTGCCCCTGATCAGTTTTTGGGTGCGTCTGCTTAAGGTCCCTTATCGGTACCTGGCAGCAATGGTTATCGTAATATGCATCATCGGGGCGTACAGCGTGCACAACTCCGTCTTCGACGTCGGCATGATGGTAGGATTCGGAGTTTTTGGATATTTGCTGCGCAAGTTCGCCTTTCCGCCCGCCCCCTTCATCCTGGCCATGATCCTAGGCCCCATGCTGGAGCGGACGTTGCAGCAATCCCTCATCGGGTCCGGGGGGGAGCCACTGGTTTTCTTGCAGCGGCCTATTTCGGCGGCCCTGTTGTCGGCTGCGGGATTGCTAATGCTGACGCCAGCGGCCAAATGGGTCTGGAAGAGCCGCCGTATCCCGCAGCGCGGTTGACCATCAAGGAAGGACAACGAAGAAGTGGGTCGTAAAATCCAGCCCGCTGCCGAAAATGGCCGATGAATCGAACCCCGAGGCTGAATGAAAAAATATAGGAGGAAATGGAAATGAACGAAGACAAGGCCAAAATCATCAACACGGAAGCAGTGGAAAAAGATATCAAATACGAGCCGCCGCTGGTCATCGCCTGGGGGGTCGACGAGCACACAACGGGAACGAAGACGATCACTATGGGGAGGACCATCATCCCACCCGGGGGGAGGAATCAGCGCCATTACCACGCGAACTGCGACGCGGCCTTTTTTGTGCGCAAAGGCGCGATCAAGATATTCATCGGGGAGGAGATGAAAGAATACATTGTTCCCGAGAACCACATCGTCTATTCCCCGCAGGGCGCGATCCACGGCCTGGCCAACCTGAGCGAAACGGACACGGCCGAACTTATCTTTACCTATGGCAACTGCCCGAGTAAGCAGGCGGCCGGGACCATATTCGTCGAAGACCCCTGGGTGAAATGAGGATTGGAAAGTAACCCCTCAAATCCCCCCAACCCCCCTTTGTCAAAGGGGGGCAGGGGGGATTTCCGGGGTGCGTTTAGGCTAAGGAAAAG
>CAYQWO010000434.1:0-3860 GCA_964421095.1 uncultured Syntrophaceae bacterium | reverse complement strand
GCTCATGGCTATCGAACGGGGGGTCAAGGGGGGCTAAGAGGGGGAATCCACTTGGGGAGCAAGGGTTGGAAGAAACGCGCCAAAGGTATCTGCCTACTGATTTTGGACGTAGATGGGGTGCTCACCGACGGACGGATCGCCTACGATGGGGCGGGTCGGGAAATCAAATTCTTTCATGTCCGGGATGGGCAGGGGATTCGACTTCTGCAGAGTGCGGGTGTGGAGGTGGGAATTCTTTCGGGAAGAGAATCGCTGGCGGTGCGCACCCGAGCGAAGGAGCTGGGGATCACTCTCTTGCGGCAAGGGGTCAGGGATAAAGCCCAGGCCCTGGAAGAAATTATGCATAGAAAAAATTATAAGCCCGATCAAATTTGTTTTGTGGGAGACGATTTAGTCGATTTGCCTGTTTTCGCCCGCGTGGGATTGGCGGTTGCGGCCGCCGACAGTGTGGAGGAGGTGAAGGCCTCAGCCCATTACGTTACGGACCACCCGGGGGGAAAGGGAGCCGTGCGCGAGGTCTGCGATTTGATCCTGAAAGCCCAAGGGAAATGGGAAGCGGTAACCCAAAAATATCTTTAGCCTCGTCATCCCCTTCAGGCCATCTTTGGGAATGTTCTGTTTAAACTTCAACCTTTGTTGGCTTGGGGACACATCCTGGAAAATTCTAAAATTGCCCTTTACACCCCCCCCTCTGGATGGTAAAATAATTTAAAATTTGCGAGGTTTTTAAAGGTTGAATGAAACGGGTTCGGTCCTTTCTGGGAGTGATTATTCTTAGCAGTTTGGCGGTAGTGGGGATCATGACCTGGCGCACCTTGGCTCCGTCCCCTGAGAAGAATATACCGCTGCCGACCACCTCAGCAGACCTGAAGCTCGATCGCATTCATTATACCGAGACCCGGGAAGGGGTAAAGGAATGGGAATTGGAAGCTGCCTCGGCACAGTATTTCAAGGGGGAAAACACCGTATTATTGGATAAGGTGAAAGCAACTTTTTTCGGAAAGGAGGGGCACGCGTATATCTTGGTCGGGGAGAAAGGGAGGTTCAACACCGCGACCAAGGCGATGGAATTATTTGACGGCATCCAGCTCGAATCAAGCGATGGCTACCAGATGCGTACTCGGAGCTTACAGTACCAGGCCGAAAAAAGAGAATTTTGCACAGCGGATGCGGTCGAAATAAAGGGACCCCAAATGCGGGTGGAAGGAATTGGGTTGATCGTGGATCTGGATCGTCAGCGAATGAAAGTTCTGCGCCAGGTTACCACCACCCTTTCTCCAACAGGGGGCAAAGAACTTTTTCGGTTCGGCCCAGTGGTGTGGAAAAAGTGACTGCCCTTTTCGCCGTCCTCATTCTGGCATTTGGCCTATCCAGCTTCGGGGTAAGCTGGGGCGCAGAGAAGAAGCCTCATTTCCTGGAGAAGACTGTGGAGGCGGGCAGTGGGGGCTCCGAGCAACCTTTGCGCATCACCTCCCAGCACCTCGAGGCCAATCATAAAAACTCGGTCATCATCTTTTCGGGCAACGTGGTGGCCAAACAGGGAAATATGACGATCTATGCCGACGAGGCCCGGGTATACTACGAGAAGAAGGAACAAGGAAATGAGATACGGGAGATTGTGGCGACGGGCAACGTGAAAATGCAAGAGGCGGATCGTCTGGCCACAGGCCAGAAGGCGGTGTTTACGAACTCCGAACAAAAAATCGTGCTTACGGGCCAGCCGAAGGTGTGGCAAGGGAAGGATATGGTGAGCGGGGACAAGATCATCGTCTTTTTGGGGGAGGATAAAAGTTTCGTAGAGAGTGGGCCTGATCGGCGGGTAGAAGTCATCTTTTACCCCAAAGCGGGACAGCGCCCGGCAAAAGGAAAGCCATGAGCACCGCCCCCACCCTGATCGCCCGGGGACTCAAAAAAAACTATGGTGGAAAATGGGCTGTGGATTCGGTGGATTTGGAATTTCGCGCGGGAGAGGTCATGGGCCTTTTGGGGCCCAACGGGGCGGGAAAGACAACGACCTTTTATATGATTGTTGGCCTGATCAAGCCGGAAGGGGGTCAGGTGTTTCTGGCTGGTGAAGAGATCACCCATGACCCCATGTATATGCGGGCGCGCAAAGGGGTCACCTACCTGCCCCAGGAGCCGTCGGTTTTTCGGAAACTCACAGTGGAAGAAAACCTCCTGGCGATCCTGGAGACGTTGGATCTTTCTCCGGAGGAAAGAAGGCAGCGGCTGACCGCTCTCCTGGAAGAGCTGAGGATTTCCCCGCTGGCCAAGCGCAAGGCCCTAACCCTCTCGGGGGGGGAGAGAAGGAGGGTGGAAATTACCCGGACGCTAGTCACCTCCCCTCGGTTCATTCTGCTGGATGAGCCTTTCGCCGGAATTGATCCTCTGGCGGTACTGGACATTCAGAACATCATCGCTCAGCTTAAAGGCAAAGGAATCGGAGTCGTCATTTCGGACCACAATGTACGGGAAACCTTGGGGGTGTGCGACCAAGCCTACATCCTTAATGAGGGAAGGATCCTGGAACGGGGAACGCCGGAAGAGATCGCCCAAAGTCGGCAGGCGCGGGAGATCTACCTGGGGGAGAAATTTCAGTTTTAGGGCCCTTAAGGGTGGAAACGAAACTGACGATGAGAGAAGAAGAAAGAGAGAGGGCAGCCGCTGGAGAAGGTCCGAAAGAGGATAGCTGTTTGAAATGCCGATAGAGCTCCGCCAGAGCCTCAAGCTCACTCAGCAGCCGATCATGACGCCGCAACTGCAGCAGGCCATCAAACTCCTGCAGCTCACGCGCATGGAATTGATGGATCTGGTGCGGCAGGAGGAAGAAGAAAACCCGATTCTCGAGGAGGTTACCGAGCCCACTTCCGCAGCCGAACCCCTGGAGACAAATCTTGAGAGCTTGACCCCTTCCCCGGCGGAGGATAAGGAAGCCCCCGACGGAGAAATAGATATTCCGCGGATAGATTGGAGGAGCGAAGGGTTTTCCTCCGGCTCTAAGGGCGCAGCGGAAGATGATGACCGTCCAACCTTTGAAAACTTCCTCACCAAGAAGACCACCCTTTCCGACCACCTTTTATGGCAACTGCGGCTGAACGACTTCAGCGAAGAAGAACGCCTGATCGGAACGCTGATCATCGGCAATCTCAATGAGGACGGCCTGCTGCAAGTTTCTCTGGAAGAGATCGCCTCTCAGAATGGGTTTGAACTGCCTACCGTGGAAAGGGTGATCCAGAAGGTGCAAACCTTTGACCCCCCGGGGGTGGCGGCGCGAGATTTGAGAGAATGCTTGCTTTTGCAGGCCCAGCAGTTCTACCCGGGGGAGAAGCTGGTGCAAAAAATCATCAGCGATCACCTCGGCCTATTGGCGAAGAAGAATTACCCGGCGATGGCCAAGGAATTGCAAGTGCCGATGGAGGAAGTGGTCCGAGCCACACGGCTGATCAGTGAATTAGATCCCAAACCCGGGTGGAGCTTCGGCGAAGAGAACATTCCATATATTACCCCCGACGTTTACGTTTACAAAGTGGGCGATGAGTATGTCGTGGTGCTGAACGAGGATGGGTTGCCCAAACTGCGCATTAACCCCTATTACCGGGATATCATCCGGCAGCAGGCCCAAGCGGCTGGAGGAGCCAAAGAATATATCAACGAAAAAATCCGTTCGGCCCTTTGGCTGATTAAGTCGATCCATCAGCGCCAGCGAACCATCTACCGGGTGGCCAAGTCCATCGTCAAATTTCAGCGGGAGTTCCTGGACAAAGGGGTGGCCTATCTAAAACCCATGGTCCTTAAGGACGTAGCGATGGATGTGGATATGCATGAGTCCACGATCAGCCGCGTCACTTCGAATAAATACG
>CAYQWO010000433.1:3083-3861 GCA_964421095.1 uncultured Syntrophaceae bacterium | reverse complement strand
CTGCCCGGGAACTTAAGAAAAATGTCCCCGGAATAAAAACCTGGATTTGTGTCCCCCGGGGTGAAAAAAGAGACATTTCCTATGAAGAGATAATCTCAGCCTCTTCCCCGGAACAACCGGAGGTGGAAGTCTGTGCCGATGATGTGGATCGGATCAACTACACTTCCGGAACAACCGGAAAACCCAAAGGGGTCTTGATGACTTTTGGCGCAGCCCAAGCTCGATTACGCAATGACTTTTTCAATGAGGAAATCCTCATTAGCCATAAAGATGTATACCTGGCTGTGGCTCCGCTCACTCATGCTGGCGGGGTTGTCTTGATTCCCTATTACATCAAGGGGGCGACTACTGTAATTATGCCCTCCTTCGACCCTGGAAAGATTTTGCAGACCATTGAACGAGAAGGGGTCACATCCACCCTGCTGGTTCCGACCATGATCATTAAATTGATCGATCACCCGGATATCCATAAGTATGACTTAAAGAGTCTGCAGAGGATCTTTTACGGCACCGCGCCTATGCCCGTGGAAAAGCTCAGGAAAGCCATAGAGATATTCGGAAATATCTTTCGCCAGAATTATGGACTCACGGAAGCTACCCAGCCGGTTATGTACCTATCTCCGGAAGACCATATCCTTTCCGGCCCCCCGCATGTGGTTGCCCGTTTGGGGTCTTGCGGACGTCCGGCCCTGGGGGTGGAGGTGCGAGTGGTCAATGAAAGAGACCAGGTGGTAAAATCGGGGGAGTTGGGCGAAATCATCGTCCGGGGAGATTCGAT
>CAYQWO010000433.1:0-3073 GCA_964421095.1 uncultured Syntrophaceae bacterium | reverse complement strand
AAAGGATATCTGCGGCAACCCAAAGCAACTGCGGAAGCTCTTCGCGGAGGCTGGCTGCGGACCGGCGACTTGGCCACTGTCGATGAAGAGGGCTACGTTTTTATTGTTGATCGCAAGTCCGATATGATCATCAGCGGGGGATTCAATATATATCCCAAGGAAATCGAAGAGGTCATATACCGTTATCCAGGTGTGAGTGAAGTCGCCGTGATCGGTGTCCCTGACGATGTCTGGGGAGAATCGGTAAAAGCGATCGTCGTTCCCAAAGAAGGAGCTTCTCCAACCGAAGGGGAAATCATTGAATTTTGCCGGCAGCACCTAGCCTCCTATAAGAAGCCAAAATCCGTGGATTTTGTGGAGGAGTTGCCCAAGAACAGTAACGGAAAAATCCTGAAGAGCGAGCTCAAAGCGCAATACTGGAAAGGTCAGGAACGAATGGTCCACTGATTCCCGCCGGCTATGGCAGAAGATGCTTTCTTTTTTTCTGCTGGCCCCGGGGGAAAGTCTCTCAGACTCGATTCGCCGCATTCCTGCCCCCGTATCATTGGATTTTCGGCGACGCTGGAAAACCAAAGGTTTGATTTGGGAAGTGGCAACAATTTCGGAGGTGCCCTCAGGAAGATTGTTTCTGATGTTGTTTGGAAGCGATTGTACTGTGAAGTAACCTTTTCAGAATCTGTCGCCCGTCCTCATCGACCACCGTGACACTCGTCAGCCGGTAAGGCCGTCCTCGTTTCTCGAAGGCCCCCCTCCAATTATAAATGACCCTGAGTTTCTTCCCCACGTTGGCTGGATTCAGGAAGAATGCCTCGTCTCGAGCATGAAAGGCGGCCTCTCCAGCGCCCATGGAAAAAGAGGGGCTGCGAGTGCCATTGCTCATGTTGAATAAAAGGGCAGGGTGCCCGATGGGAGGGCCGATCTCTGTCTTCTCAATATACCAGGGATGGAAGTCCTCTTCCGCATAGAGATACTGCTGGTTGAGTTCCGGGGTTAGGAGGAATTCATAGCCCTGTAAAGTAGGCATGCTTTGAACATCTTTCTGTAAAATGGTTTGTTGGATTGGTGGAAAATTTCCCTTCCCCAATATTCCCGTGGCGTAGCCCACCAACACCTTGATCCCTTTTTGATTCTCACAGAAGACATCCATGGTAAAGCGGGTTGCATTGCCCTGAGACTCTCGGCCCTTGACTTCTGCCTTGGTCACCAGGACATCCCCGGCATCCACGATATGAATGAATTTGACGTCCATGGTGCCGTGGGACAGCCATTCTACTCCAAACAGGTCGATCATGAGCTCGGCTACATAGCCCATAAACTGGGTTGCGGAAGCAGCCACAGAGGGAAGACCACAAGACTTAGCGAATTCCGTGTCTGTATGGACGTTCTTTGTGGGCCAGCTTGTATTACTAAAAGGCCCACCGGAAAATGCCCATAACCTTTCCCAACTGATCCGCTTGGGTTTGCCTGCAAGAATTTCCCCCTCTTTGATTTCTCTCTTTATATTTCCCATTCTTCCCTCGCTTCTATCAAGCGTGGCTATTTTTTTCTAACCGCCCCAAGCCTATAGCCCATGGTCCCTTTAAAATAGGCGGCGATAAAAACCCACATGGAGTGGCCGGGGCCGCCAAGAATTCATTCTAAGATCAAATAACATAAGAAAGGTCGAGAGGCAATTTGTTTTTTGATTTCACGGTATCGTTGGGTCGGCCGAATACTCGTGGATGGGAGATGGCAATAAGGACGGACAAAATGGTATCCGAAGATCATATTTGAAATTTCTCTGGAGATATTCTTCTTGAAATTTCATTGAATGTGATGATATTTTTTGACTTGGATTTCAGGGAATATCTTCTTTCTTTCCCAGAAAATTTCCTGAAGGACCCTGTCTGTGGATTCGCGGGAAAAATGAAAAGGAATAGATCATGGAGCGAATCGAAATTTGGGGATACCGCAGACCAGATGGAACGTTCGGCATTCGAAATCATGTAGCGGTTATCGCGGCCATGGATAACAGCAACAGCTTGGTGCGGCGTTTAGCCACGCTCGTGCGTGCCGTCGTCCCGATTTACTGCTCCCACGGTCGGGGCCAGGTCGGGGAAGACTATAAGCAGCGGGTCCGAACGCTAGTAGGCCTCGGATCACATCCCAATGTGGCCGCTGCGCTGGTGGTGAGTTTGGAACCGGTAACGGCCGGACGGGTGGCTGAGGGTATCCGCCAAAGTGGCCGCCCGGTACAGGTGATTGCTCTGGAAGAAGTCGGAGGAACTATTAAATCCCTGGAGGTTGGAATCCGGACGCTGCAGAAGATGGCGATCGCGGCCTCAAAACTCAGGAGAGAAAGAGGACGGTTGGATGAATTGGTCGTGGGCGTAAAGTGCGGAGGTTCGGATGGGAGTTCCGGGCTGGTATCCAACCCAGCCATTGGAATGGTCTCCGACCGGCTTGTGCAGGCGGGCGGAACCGTGATCATGTCGGAGACTGTGGAATGGATGGGCGGAGAGCATATCCTGGCGCGCCGCGCCGTAAACCCCCAGGTGGGAGAAAAAATTATCGCGGCGGTGCAATGGTATACCGACTATGCTCGATCCATCGGCATTGATATTTTAGGGACAAACCCGGCCCCCGACAATATCGCCGGCGGCCTCTCCACCATCGAAGAGAAGGCCTTGGGTGCGATTCAAAAAGCCGGTACACAACCCATCCAGGAGGTCCTGAGGTACGGAGAACGACCCCCTGGGCGTGGTCTCTACTTGATGGATGCACCTCCACCAGGAGTGGAAAACGTTACCGCCCTGTCGGCCGGAGGCTGCCAGGTCATCCTCTTTTCCACCGGCCGGGGGAACCCAACAGGCAACCCGGTTTCTCCTGTCCTCAAGATCTGCGGGAATCCCGAAACGATCCGGGTCGTGGGTGACATTATCGATGTGGATGTAAGCCCGGTTCTTTTGGGTAAGATGAAAAGAGAAGAGGCGGTGGATGCGATCTGGCAATCCATGCTGGATGTATGCGGCGGCACCTTGACAAAGAGCGAAGCGCTCGGAGACGAAGAAATCTCCATCGGCCGGATTGGCTT
>CAYQWO010000432.1:2727-3861 GCA_964421095.1 uncultured Syntrophaceae bacterium | reverse complement strand
CTTCGATGATCAGCAGGGCCGCGGCCTCAACCGGGAGGCCAAGCTTAAAGTTCTTTTCCGTAATTCGAATATATTGCTGGTCCATAAGCTCCAAAGCCCTCGGAAGAATCCCCGCCGCCATGATCTTGGAAACGGTCACGCTGGCATCATCGATGGAGTAGAAAGCCACTAACAGCGTGCGCCGGGCTTCTGGTTTGGGGATCAGCTTAACGATGATCTTGGTGATCACTGCTAAGGTTCCCTCAGAACCGCAGATCAGGCGGGTCATATCATAGCCAGTGACATTTTTGATCGGCCGGCCCCCGGTTTTGATCACCTCGCCCGAGGCCAGCACTGCCTCCAGCCCTAAGAGGTAATCCCGGGTTACCCCGTATTTCACGCACCTCGGCCCGCCGGCGTTCGTAGCCACATTGCCACCGATCTGGCAGATGGATTGACTCGCCGGATCTGGCGGATAAAAGACTCCGGCCTTTTCTACCGCCTCCTGTAAATCCTGGGTAATCACTCCCGGCTCGACAACGGCCAGACGATCTTCGGGGCTGATCTCCAAAATTCTATCCATCTTGCTCATGGCCATGACGATTCCGCCGCGCTCGGGAGTGCACATCCCGCTGAGGCCTGTGGCTGATCCACGCGGAGTGACCGGAATTTTCCCCCGGGTGGCTACCCGTAACACTCGAGAAACTTCTTCGGTCGTCGCAGGGAGGACTACCACATCCGGCTTTCTCTCCGCGAAAACATCATGGGAATGGACCAGCAGATCTTCGGGAGCAGTGAGACAGCGATCTTTACTCACAATATCCCGCAGCTCATTTATGATCGATACTGCCAGCATAGATAATCTCCTTTAGATCTTTTGTCATTACTGTGGAAGATTTAAAAATTTCATTATTTGTACAAATCTCTCTTATCGATCACTCGGCGAGCCTTGAACTGAGTCCTTTCGATTTTACCGGGCTCTACCAATTCGACATTGGCCCGGACGCCGATCACAGACCTCAGCTTTTCTTCCATTTCTCTTTTTAATTGTTCAAGAACCCGAGGATCTGTCTGGGCCCTGGCGGCTATTTCCTTGTTGTATTCAGCCTGAACCATCAGTTCATCCATGGCTTTTTCCCGGGTAATAATGATCCG
>CAYQWO010000432.1:0-2717 GCA_964421095.1 uncultured Syntrophaceae bacterium | reverse complement strand
TCTCCAAAGCCAGGAACGGCCCGCAGAGCTCCTTCCACGCCGCTGGGATAGATGTTCTCTCCGCGGACGATGAACATATCATCTACCCTTCCGTAAATGCCTTTGGGCAGCCGGGGATAGGTTCTTCCGCAAGGACAGGGTTCATTTGTCCAGGTGGCCAGGTCAGCGGAATAGAGTCTGATCATCGGTTGGGAAGTCCTCTCCAGGTGGGTGTAAACAGGCACCCCTTCTTTGCCGTAATCTACAACTCTATTGGTCTCCCGGTCCACTAATTCTGTATCGACAATGTCCTGCCATAAGTGCATACCGGTGCGAAACTCGCATTCTCCGTTGGTCATCCAGGGGGTCATCTCCGCCATTGTTCCTGAATCAAAGCATTTACAATGGAAGGTCTCTTCGATTTTTTTCTTCGTCGCTGGAATTCCAGCGCCCGGTTCACCCGAGAAGAACATAATTTTAAAGTTGAAATCTTTTGCCGGATTATATCCCTCTTCCTGGGCTCTCTCGCCCAGATACAGAGCAAAGGAAGGAGTCCCGTAGAAAGCGGTGGGCTGGATGTCCTTGATCCATCTCAGGGCCATCAACGTTTGTCCTGGCAATCCCGCCCCAAAAGGGAAACAGGTCAGCCGCAGCCGTTCGGAACCGGCCAGCGCTCCCCAGCTTCCCAGGTAGAGGCTGAAAAAGGAGCCGATGAAAACCGAATCTCCTGGCCTCACCCCGAAGGCCCACATGATCCGGGCGTGGGCATTGCCGATTCGGTCCCAATCACCTTTCCCGATGGCAAAGGCTGTCGGTTTTCCGGTCGTGCCAGACGTCCCGTGGACTCGGAAGATTTGGTCTGGGGGAATACAAAGGTAACTGCCGAAGGGAGGATTTTTGGCCTGCTCCTCCCGAATCTCATGCTTATAAACCACGGGGATTTTCGTAAAATCTTCCAGACTTTTCACTTGCTCCGGATGGATGCCGGCTTCATCCCATTTCTTCCGGTAGAAGGGGGCGCGGTCATAGGCGTAGGCGATTTGCGCCTTGAGTTTCTTCAGAATGATTTCGTCTCTTGCGGCTGGGCCCATCGTCTCCAAGTCTTTAAACCAATAGCGTTCCCGGGGAGAGGGAAAGTAATCATTGTCATACTGGGGAGGCCATTCACTGGGGTTCTTAATCATCTCATCCTCCTTTCGTCTTGTTTCGTATTGTTAAAAACTGACCACAGAGACCTCAGAGAAATTATTCATTCTTCAGCGAGTTAAAAATGAATTCATGCCCCAGGGCTTCCTCATACACACTTTTTAACAATCCAGACCCTAATCCGGAATGAACTCCGGGAGCGCAGGATATGATTCTTTGCGTTATCTCGTTTAAAGGAAATTATTTTTTCTATATTTACCATACCCATTTTCAATTTCCAACTGGAACTCATGAAAGCGTCTTGCTTTTGCGGGCGTCCACGGTCTCCAGAAATCCTTGAAACCTCATCTTGACCTGGGCATCTGACCAGGCCCGGGGGTCAACCATGTCGCTCTCGAATATAAGCAGGGGCAGACCGATTTCAGCCAGCTTGTTCTTAAGGTACAATTGGCCCATGCTCGTCGCGCGACAAGAACGACTTCGGTGGGCGACGGCCCCGTCCAATTTATACTCCAGAGCCCAGCGCTTGATCAGTTCCGGACCGACACCAGGATTAAAGACCCCAGGATTGCAGATGTCGGGATTGACTTCCGAACCCTGTTTTTGCTTGTACTGGGCCGTCTTCCAGGTCCGCTCTACCCACCCCTCCAGGGGATCGGTTAGATCCAGTTCTATCGGTTGACCGACATAATAAGTCGATTCTACGCAGAAAACCACCCCTAAGGTTTGCAGGTAGTTGAACAGCCCCATGTTAAACCAAGGAGGAATTCCCAGCCAGCAGAAACGGTATTTTTCCTCCGGGATGACCCCGATGCGCCGGTCCACTCGGCCCTTGACCTCTTCATAGAGGGCCTTGTAAAAGTCTACGGCTTCTCGTTCACCTGGGAGATATAGGAAGGGAATGATGGCCGTGAAATAGTCTTCAGAACCCATGGGGCAGGGAAGAGCCTTACGAAGTTCTAATACGGCATACCAGTATTTCATCGCCTCCTGAGAATTCCTCATGATTTCCCGGAAGCGCTCAACGTTCAGCTTCTTTCCGGTTTGCTCTTCTAAGAAGGTGATCTGAGCCTGAAGAGTGGCGCGGATCTGGATTCTGTAGTGTTCGGCAATGCGTGGATCTTGCAGGTCGGGATCATAGGGAGGGCTAACCGGGTCATCGTTGAAAATGGGGACGTCAAGGAAGTGAGTTCCAATAGCCTGGAACCATTTGTACCTGGGCTCGCATATTAGGCCTGAACCCAGGAGGAAATTCGGGCTGCCCATGCCCCCAAGAGGGGCTTCAACGGGCACCTGCCCTAAATCCCGGCATCGGCGTAAATACCCCAGAGTATTCCTCATGTAGGAGCACAGCTCATTACTATACCCTTCCGCCTCCGCCTCCTGGCAGAAACCCATGGCCACCCGTTGGGCCGCGCACAAAGTGCCGTAATTCTCTGGCCATTCTCCAACCAGGTCAAAGGCCTGCAAAATCTCCGCTCCCGTACCGAGCATGTTCCAGACCAATTGCGCTCGGGCAGCCTGGCGGCGCTGACCTCGTTCGTAAAAGCTGGGGATGTATTTCTTGATGGAGCGCACCGTTTCTGTTGACT
>CAYQWO010000431.1:0-3862 GCA_964421095.1 uncultured Syntrophaceae bacterium | reverse complement strand
TGCCACAAACTTCCCGCCCGTTATCTGCCGGTCAATCAACTTGCGGTTGGCATCGAACGTCAGCATGACCTCGATGGGCCGGAAACAACGTTGCCTGCCGATCAGAACTTTGCGGCAAAAGTAAGTGGTTACGCTTTCGCCTTCACCGTACTCGGCACTCAGGTCGTTGATCAGGTCGATCCGTGTTCGAATGACCTCAGCGCAGTGGTCGCACTGCACAGCGATCCAGAATGAACTGTCCTCGCTGTCTTGAGCACGGCCAGCGAAAAGGCCGGAGAGTCTTTTGAGGAAATTCACTGCTGATTCCTCCCTGCTAATGGGCGGTAGGGGAAGAATTGCTTTGAGGAAAGTGGCCTCATCAATCGCTCATTCTTGCATCCGCGGGGATATCACCTCGAGTACAGCAGGTTGGGGAGCCAAAGAACAAGCTCAGGGAAAAGGACCAGCAGTACCAACAGAATACATACAGGAACTAAGAATGGAATAGTACCCGCAAAGATGTAGGTGATTTCATATTTAGGCACAACACCTTTAAGGACAAAAAGACCGAGACCAAAGGGAGGAGTAACCAAGCCAATTTCAGCAAGCACAACGTAGGCGATACCGAACCAAACAAGGTCAAAACCCAGATTCTTCATAATGGGGGTGACAAAAGGAAGAGTTAGAATCAGCATCGAAAAAGAGTCAAAAAAACACCCCAAGATAATATACATGATACAAATAATCGCATATATAGAGTATTTACCCAAGGGTAGGCCCAACATAAATTGGGCAACGGCATCGGTAAGGCCGATGTATTGAAAGACTTGTCCTAACATCCTGGCCGCAAACAGAACAAAGGCAATCATGGCGCTTATGTTTACCGCAGTCATCATGCTCTCCTTAAGTGCCCGGAAAGTCATTTGGCGATAAATGAGGGCGAGAACGATAGCAAGGAAAGCCCCTAAAGCTGCGGCCTCAGTAGGCGTCATAACACCGCTAAAGATTGTGCCCAATACGAGGGCTATGATTACCACAAAAGGCAGTAAATCCCAGAAAACCGTGAATTTTTCTTTGGTAGTATATTTCACCCCTGTTCTCGGCGCCAATTTGGGATTGCGCATCACCAGAATGGTAACGGTAATTATAAAGAAAATACTTAGTATGATGCCGGGAATTATACCGCCGGCGAAAAGCCGTGCCACGGAGACATCCTGCCAACCACCATAGACGATCATGATGACACTGGGTGGAATGAGAACATCCAGTGTTCCGGAAATGGCTATTGCCCCCAGAGCTAGCTTGGGATCATAGCCCGCCTTTTCCATCTCTGGAAAGCAGATCTTGCCGAAAGTAGCTGTGGCCGCAATGCTGGAGCCAGAGATGGCTCCAAAGATGGCGTTGGCTATGGTCATGGCTGAGGCCAAGCCTCCAGGAAGATTTCCTAGAATTTTCTCCCCTCCAATGAAAAGGGCTCGCACAGTTCCAGTCGTGGAATATAATGTCCCCATAAAGATGAAGAGCGGAATGGCCGTAAGTGTGAAAGAGTTCATAATTTCAAAAGCGGCCCGGGCAAAGTAGTCCAGGGGCTGATGAACGAAGAAGAGTAGTCCGACCCCAGCGACGATTCCCATTGCCGGTCCGATCTCAATCCCAATAGCTAAAAGTAGAAAAAGACCCCCGATAAGGATGAATGATTGTATTTCAAGGCCCACTTGGTTATACCTCCACTTTTTCACCCGCTCGAATTCTGACAATAGCTCGGGCAATATCAATAGCGAGCAGAAGGGTAAGCAGGATAAATCCGATAAATACCGTCAGTTGGGGCCAAAACAGAGGGACCATAAGCCAGGTTGTCGACCTCAGATTGATTTGGAGCGCATACACGATCATTTTATAGCTAACCCGGTCCAACTCGATCATGAAGATGAAGATCAATATCAGGGCTATTACCCTTATCCAGCTGGATGCCTTGGGCGGAAGCCGACTTACTAAAACAGTGACCCGAACATGTCCTCCCTGCCTCCACGTATAAGCCGTGCCGAGGTAGGAGAGGGCCACGAGCATATAGGCGCTGAACTCATCGGCCAGCATGAGGGGCTGGTGCAGCACATATCTCCAGAATACTTCCACGACAACCAGGATCATCATGAGCGGCACCAGCCACCCCGAGTAGTAGCCACCCAGATAAGCGATTTTCTCTACGATGTAAGCAATTCGCTTCATAGTTTAAAAGCTTGGCTCCGATAGGGCGCTATTTCTTGAGCATGATCTTGGCGCCACCGGCGTATTCGGCAGCAATATCCAGAACCTGCTTACCCTGCGGACCGGCGACTTCAAGCCACTTGTCAATGACTGGTCTTACGAGTTCTCTGGCCTTGTTAATTTCTGCCGGCTCCGGTTGAATCGCTTTCAGCCGGCTGACTTTTATGCCGACATCTGACTGATATTCATCAACCTTAGACGCATACATGGTTTGCCCCTGCATCTCTCTGCCGGTATCCAGAAGGATTTTTTGCAGGTCGCGCGGTAAGGCCTCGAATTTGGCTTTGTTCACGATCAGCATGCCGCTGAATACCGATTGGACCTTCCAGAAGTTTGCATGGGTGCACACATCCGGAAGCCCGAAGCCCAAGCCCCAGCCGCGGTTGGTCTGGATGGCATCCACTGTACCCCTTGATAAGGCCTCCATGATTTCCGCGGTAGGTATGCTTAAGGTGGAGGCCCCCATAAGCTTCAGGGCCAGGGTTGGGATTAAGCCAGCCGTCCTGATTTTCACTCCTTTAAAATCAGCCACGGTGGGAATTGCCCTTCTGGCCCATATGGTATCAAGAGCTTCCACACAAATGTCCGCTATTTTCACCAGCCCTTTCTCGCCGTAGGTCTTTTTGTCCATCTCCACCGTCCTCGGGTCATTCAGAAATGCTTCATACTCGTAGATGCTGTCCCAAAAGAAGGGGAGGCAGACATCCCAGAGGGGGAATGTGCCGGCGAGCCAGGGAATCCTCTCCCAGCCCATGTCAGCGCGTCCGGCGATTACAGCGTGGATCACCTCATTCGGGGGAAACAGGCCCACCTTTGTATCGAGGACGAGACGTCCTCCCGAATTTTTCTCCAGCAGCTTTTGAAAACGTGGATAGGGGTGGAAGGTCCAGCTGTTGGCGCCCGGTCCGGGGTTTGTGGCAAATATCCAGGTAATCTTTGGCCCTGGCTTCTGGGCCTGCGCTTCGCCGTATCCTCCCGGAACTGATAATAAGAATGCCAGGATTAAGCAGAAGCTACCGACCATCATCCAAAATCTGTTTCTTTTCATTTCAACCTCACCTCCTGATAGAGTATTCGTGCTTTCCCTAATAATTTTTTCTGTTTTCCCGAATTCTCCTCCTTTCTTCTCCCTCCCCCACCCTTCGCCCAGAGTATATTAACCCTTCTGGACTCTGTCAAGTGCCCTCCGCTTAGTCCGGGTGTTTCATTTCTTGAGTCAGAAAAAATAGATGGGCGAGTCATTATGGGGCCAGGCCACCTATTGAAGATTCAGAAGTCCTTTCGCCTCTTCGACCGCAGACCCTGCATCCGGGGCGTAGCCATCCGCCCCAATCTCCTTACTGAACGCCTCCGTGACGGGAGCGCCCCCGACCATAATCTTGACCTCCTCCCGAATCCCTTTCTGCTTTAATAATTGAATCGTCCTTCCCATAGCCCCTTGGGTTGTGGTCAGGAGAGCAGACATACAACACAAATCAGGTCTGTGCCTTTGGACGGCCTCGTAAAATTTTTCAGGCGCCACATCTGTGCCCAGGTCATGTATTTCGAACCCAGCACCCTGCATCATCACTGTCTCTTATACACATCTGACGCTGCCGACGAAGAGGATAGTGTAGAT
>CAYQWO010000430.1:0-3867 GCA_964421095.1 uncultured Syntrophaceae bacterium | reverse complement strand
CCCTTAGGGTTGGATGGACTACCTGAGAAACGATCTTTCTAAACTCTCCGTCGCTGAGCGCGTCGTGGATCTCGATCGAGCGGTTCTTCACCCCTTCGAGGATCTCCTTGACCTTTTCTTCCCTGGGGATGGGAATCCCCATCTGGGCCAGCTTGACTTCAATGGATGTTTTGCCGCTCATCTTTCCCACAGCGATATCCCTTTTCCGGCCGATTATGGTGGCGATATCCTGAGCCATGGGAACGCCAACCCCGGCTTTGGCCATCTTGGTGAAAAAATCAACCGAAATCCCGGATTCCGTGGTGAATACCTTCTCTCCAACCAGGGGCCAGTTGGCCTGCAGGGGAACCCTGGAGAGCTCTTCCACCAATTTGCAGAGCCCATAAATTTTCTCCAACCGCACTCCCGTATCGATGCCCAGCATGAGGGGCAGGTCCAGAGCCACCGCTTCCAGGGGGGCATTGCCCGCTCCTTCGCCCAGGCCGTTGACGCAGACGTGAACCACTTCGGCCCCGGCCATGACTCCGGCCAGAGCATCCGCTGCCCCCATACTGTACATGTTATGGGGATGAATCTCGATGGGCTTATCGGTCCACTGCCGGAGCTTGCGCACATAATGATAGATCGTATGGGGCATGCAGGTACCGAAGGTATCGGGAATACAGACGGCATCGGCCGCCCCTTCGGCAAGAACCTTCTGGATGAATCTCTGGGAAAAATCCAGGGGGGCCTGGAGGACGCAAACGAAAAATACGGTAACGCGCAACCCCTTGCTTTTGGCAAAGTGGGATACATCGATCATCTTACCCGTGGCCTCCTCGAAGGACCATCCCAGAGCCTGCAGGCCCCGGGGGAAGGCCATGATTTCCATGACCACCGCTTGGCACCCGGCATCGGCTGCTTTCTGGACGTCATCCTTCACGCATCGGCAAAAGCCCACGATTTCCGCCGAAAGCCCCATGGAATTCAGCTCTGCCGCTGTTTCCTGGTCCTGGGGGGAGACCGCGGGCATGATCTCAATGCGATGCACGCCGCACTCGCTCAGGGCCCGGGCGATTCGGATCTTATCTTCCTTGGTGAATTCCACGCCGGGAAACTGTTCCCCGTCACGGAGGGTCGTATCATGCAGGTAAACCTTCCCGGGCAAATGCATCTCTTTCTGGACTTCTTCCATCGAATTCAAAGGACTGGTGTTGATCTGCTCCCAATTACCCATAGATCGTTTTCCCCCTTTGACAAGTGTTGAATGAATTTAACGCCAACCAAAATCTAGCCAAAGATATTTGAAACTTCCCCCTCACCCTCCCCTCTCCCCCGGAAGGTGTGAAAAAATTGGGGCGGGTATGAAGATTTTGCTTGACTAGCCATATAGCTATATGATATAATGCCTCTATCCTGAGAATCTCTCCGGAGGAGGCCGCCATGGGTTACTTTTCCAAAATTCAAGTAATTGAACGGGCCAAAGGGCAGCGGCAGTTCTATTTGATCTGCCCCGCTCCCCTGGCCCAAGCCTTGGAGATGGAAAAAAGCGAAACCATCGAGTGGGTCGTGGAAGATAAGTGGACCCTGAAGATAAGACGGGGCGAGGCCAAGGCCGCTCAGGCCCGGAGGAAAAGCCATGAGCGATAAGCCCTTTGCCGTCCCTTCGTGCGCAGAAAGAAGGCGTGCGGCCCGGTGCAAGCCTGTGAACCGGCAGCAGCTTTTGTTGCGCAGTGTGGATGTGGAGAAGTTGGTCGAAGAAGATCATTCGGTTCGGGCCATTTGGGAGCTGGTGGATGGAGCGGATCTGGAGGCCTTCTATGAGACGATTGAAGCGGTAGAGGGGGAAGCGGGTTGTTCGGCTTGGGATCCCCGGGTGCTGATTAGTCTTTGGCTCTACGCTTATAGCCAGGCCGTGGGTTCGGCGCGGGAGGTTTCGCGGCGGTGTGGATACGACCCGGCTTATCAGTGGTTGACCGGATTGGAGGTGATCAACTATCACACGCTTTCGGATTTTCGGATTAAGCATCAGGAAGCGCTGGACAAGTTGTTTATCCAGGTATTGGCAGTGCTGAGTCAGGAGGGGCTGGTTGACCTGGAGCGAACCATGCATGATGGGGTCAAGGTGAAGGCTAATGCCGGCGACAAGAGCTTTCGGCGCCAGGCGACCCTGGAAGAGCATTTGGAGCTGGCGCGCCAGCGGGTGGCGGATATGGGAGACCCCTGTTCGGAAGAGGTCAGTGATCGAGTAGCCCAAGCCCGGCAGCGGGCAGTGCGGGAGAGGCAGGAGCGTTTGGAGTCGGCTTTGAAAGAGCTGAAACAGATGCAGGAGATGCAATCCGACCCGGAGGAGCGGAAGAAAGTTCGGGCGAGCACGACGGATCCGGAGGCCCGGATCATGAAGCATGCCCATGGGGAGTTTGCCCCGGGTTATAATGTTCAAATATCTACGGATGCCAAGGCCAAGGTGATTGTGGGGGTGGGGGTCAGCCAGTCGGCCCATGATGCCGGCGAGCTGACTCCGGCAGTGGAGCGGATTGAAGGGAACTTGGGACAGGTTCCCCAGCAGATGGTTGTGGATGGCGGTTTGCTCAATCAGGAAACCCTTGTGGAGATGGAAAGCCGAAAGATTGAAGTGATTGGGCCGGTGACCGATCATGCGAGCCAAACCGCCGCGGGGCTTCAGAAGCGAGGAGTGGCCCCGGAGTTTTTCCCGGAGGCTTTCGTCTACGATGGGGAAGGCAATAGTTACACCTGTCCTGCAGGTCAGAGGTTGACTTATCAGGGGGAGGAGAAGAGAGGTTTTTCCCTTCGCCATCGTTATCGGGCCCGGCCCAGGGATTGTCGGGCCTGTGGGTTTCAAACCCAGTGTTGTCCGGGTTCCCAAGTTCGTTCGCTGGTGCGGACGGAAGAGGCTGCCGAAGTGAGGGCCCTTCGGGAAAAGATGAAAACGGATTGGGCCAAGGAGGTATACAAACAGCGGTCGGCCGTAGCGGAATTTCCCTTTGCTTGGATTAAGGAGAAGTTTGGGCTGAGGCGGTTTCGTTTGCGGGGTTTGGTTAAGGTTAGGATGGAAGCCTTGTGGGCTTGTCTGACCTACAACATTTGCCAATGGATACGTCTGTGCTGGAGGCCGAATCAGGCCGTGAGCGTTGGGAATTAAGCTCCCGAATAGGGAAACAGAATTCCCTAGACGAGGGGAGAAGAGGCTCTGAATAGATTCTCTGGATTGTATCGAGGTGCTCATAGCGGATTCATAAAGCGATTTTTCGGGATTAGACTAAATCTTTTCAATTTTTTAATCCGTTCCCTCAACCCGCCCCAATTTTTTCACAGCTTCCGGGGGAGAGGGGAAGGTGAGGGGGAAATTTCAAATATCTTTGGCTAGCTTTTAAGCCCCATTTTACCTTTTTTCAGGAGGTCATGAAAAGTGACGACGGTACGAGACCTGAGCTATAAGATGAAGAATTACAGCTTTGAGCCCAATGAAGTTAAGATTACTCACTTGAGCCATGCGGAAAGCCAAAGGAGGCAGGCGAAAAGGGTCGGCCTGCCGATCGATCAGGTTGCGCCCTTTGGAGCCAACGATCATGTCATTACGTTGAGTCATGCCGGAACCCACGTGGATGCCCCCTGGCATTTTGGGCCGACGTGTGAAGGAAAGCGGTCCAAGAAGATCGACGAGGTCCCCCTGGAATGGTGCTACGGGAATGGAGTTCTCCTGGATTTCAGCAAGACCAAAAAGCCTGGAGAAGCCATCTCGACGGAGGACCTGAAAAAAGAACTGCAGAGGATCCACTACACCCTGAGGCCGATGGATATCGTCCTCATCCGGACCGGCGCGGAAGATTATGAGGACGATCCCAGGTTTGCGGAAATGGCCTCAGG
>CAYQWO010000429.1:0-3870 GCA_964421095.1 uncultured Syntrophaceae bacterium | reverse complement strand
TTCGTGCCCTCTACTATCGAATTTTTGGGGCTCTCGTGGAATAAATTATTTTTATAGGAGGTTGATAAACATGGCAAAACTTATAACCGGGGGGACAGGCTTTATCGGTGCTGAATTAGCGCGGATTCTCGTTGGCCGTGGAGAGGAGATTATCTTGTTTGATATTTCGCCAAACTATGAGCGTATTAAAGGAATTGAAGACAAAATAAAACTGGTACAAGGGAACCTTGCCTATTATTCGGAAGTTCTGAATGTTGTTAAAAATTATGGTGTCAAAAGCATCTATCACCTTGGGGGTATGTTAAGCGTACCTTCGAACGCGAATCCCTGGGCGTCATTCCAGGCTAATGTATGCGGTACCACCCACATATTAGAGGCTGGCCGGCTTTTCGATTGTGAAAGGGTAGTTTTTGCAAGCACCCTTGCTACCTATGGTTTAGGTACTCCATCCGTGATTACTGATGATACAATTCAACGCCCTACAATCATGTATGGGATTGGCAAGTTGTATTGTGAGCTTCTGGGAAAGTTTTATAAGAATCGTTTCGGCTTAGATTTTCGCTCGGTCAGGTATCCTTCAGTAATTGGGCCGGGTGTCAAAACCCCAGGAGTTGCCCAGTATAATCCTTGGATGATCGAACACGCGGCCCTGGGCAAATCATACGAATGTTTCGTTACCGAAGATACTAAATGCCCGGTGATGTATTTTAAGGATGCTGCAATTTGCATTGACATGCTTTACCAGGCGCCAAAAGAAAGTATTAAAACTGTAAACTATAACGTCGCTGGAGTAACACCGGTGCAAACCGCCAAAGAACTGGAAATGGCCATTAGAAAACATTTACCCAACTTTCGGGTTACTTATAAACCTGATCCACGGATCATGGAGTTTCACCGGAATTTTATTGTAGAAGTGTATGACGACAGCAGGGCCAGAGAAGAATGGGGATGGAAATCCAGATATTCTATTTTGCACATCGTAGTAAAAGATTTTATAGAAGAAGTCTGTAAGAATCGGGAACGTTACGGAATATAAAATATCATACGTTTAGCATATTATTTCACATCTTTACCCCTCTTACGAGGATGGGAAGATGTGCCTAAAATTCGGGGTGGGAGAAATCAAACGTCTTGGATGGAGATTTTGGCTCGGTGTCTTATTACCAATCCTGTAACCTGATTGCTGTACCTGGCGACGAAACCGGACTGGCGCGGGCCGGTATCCTCTCTTTCAGGCGGAAGTTGACATGATTCATTGAATTCGCTGGCGTTCCGTGACAATTTGGGAATCCCATTGTATAATGCATCCGTTCTCCATCCATCCTTGAATTGAGGAGGTACTTATGAACAGGAATGTTCAAGGCGGCTTATTCTCTGCTATTGCTCTGGCCCTCATTTTCTTTTCCATGCAAATTTTTCCCGGGTCTCTTTACGCCCAGGAGAGACCGAGGTACGGGGGGACATTTATCATCGGATCGGGCGGGGATCCTGTCTCTTTAAATCTATCCGCGGGTTTCAGCACGGTCGACACGCTCGCGGGGGCGCACGTCTTCAACTGCCTCGTCAAGTCCGACTTCGATCTCAACCCCCGTCCCGACCTCGCGGAGTCCTGGAAGGTTTCGCCGGGCGGCCTCACCTATACCTTTCAGCTGGTCAAGAATGCCACCTGGCACGATGGCAAACCCTTTACTTCGGCCGACGTGAAATTTACCTTTATGGAGGCGATCAAGAAATTCCATCCCCGGGGCGCCCTGGTCATGAACGCGGTGGACTCGGTGGAGACGCCCGATCCTCACACCGTCCTCTTTAAATTGAAGCATCCCTATGACCCGCTCATGAAGTTCATGGGCAACGAGGGGTTCATCATCCCCAAACACCTTTACGAGAATACCGATATTCTGAAAAACCCCTACAATTTCAAACCGATCGGCACCGGACCCTTTATCTTCAAGGAATGGAAGAAGGGAAGCCACATTACCCTGGAAAGAAATCCCAACTATTTCAAAAAAGGCAAGCCTTACCTCGACCGGATCATTATAAAAATCGTCCCCGACGCATCCTCCCGGGTCATTGCCTTCGAAGCCAAGGAGATCGATTACTTGTACTATGTGATGCTTCCCGCCTCGGAGGTTGGACGGTTCAGGAATCGTCCTGGTTTCATCGTCACGACCAGAGGCCATGAGGATGGGCCTTCCATCATGATGATCGCCTTTAACTTGAGGAGAAGCCCTTTCAACAACCTGAAAGTGAGGCGGGCGATCGCCCATGCTATCGACAGACAGTATATCGAAGACAAAGCCGACTACGGGCTCGGAAAGATCGCCGTGGGGCCGATTGCCAGCGTGATGGGCTGGGCTTTCAACTCGAAACTGCCTCAATATGAGTTCAATCCCCAAAAGGCTGAACAGCTGCTGGATGAGGCAGGATACCCCAAAGGTGCCGATGGCATTCGGTTAAAGACCTCGCTCATCGCCGACCGGGGCTCTTTTCTATACGCGAAGGCTGCCGAGATCATCAGGGATTATCTGGGCAAAGTGGGCATTCAAGTGGAGTTGAAGTTGCTGGATCGGGCAAGCATGGTGGATGCCACCTATGTCCGCTGGGATTTCGACATGCAGGTCCACGGCCTGGGGACGGGGCCCGATCCCGCCGTCGCCGTGGCCAGGACCTATGTTTCACACAACATTAGACCCGTCGCCTTTGCCAATGCGACCGCATATGCCAATAAAGAGGTTGACGAGCTCTTTGCCCTTGCGGAGAGGGCGCCCTCCGTCAAGGAAAGGGCCGAATACTATCACAAGGTACAGGAAATTCTGGTGACAGACCTCCCCTATTTTTGGATCTCGGAATATGGCCTCTTTACCGGTTGGAGGGACGAATTCAAGGGGATGAACACCTGGTGCGCAAGATCCTACATCAGCCTCGGGGATGACGTTTGGTGGACCAAGGGAAAGGAGACGCCCTCAAAATAAACATCTCCTATTACTTCCTTTTTCCGACATGTCGGTTTAAGGCAGTGAAGCGGCTATTGATCAAGCCAGGAAGGATGATCCTTCCTGGCTTGTTTTTGGATGGACATGGCAGGGAAATCAAATTCTCTTCTCGTTTATATCCTCAAACATCTCCTCCAGGCGATTCCCCTTATCCTGGGCATCGTCGTGGTCAATTTTTCCCTCATCCATCTCGCGCCCGGAGATCCCATTGTCGCTTTGGTGGGAGAATTCCAAGTTTCCCCGGAATATGTGGCCAGTATCAAGAGTGAATACGGGCTGGATAAGCCCGTCCCCGTTCAGCTCTGGATCTATGTTTTGAACGTCCTGAAAGGGGACCTCGGATACTCCTTCTCTTTCAAGCAGCCGGTGCTCGGCGTCATCCTGGACAGGGTCCCGGCCACGGTCCTGCTCATGCTGATGGCCCTTGTCTACTCCACAATCTTGGGGGTGATCTTCGGCGTCATCTCCTCCAGAAGGCAGTATTCGAAAGCCGATAACCTCCTAACCCTTCTCTCTCTCATCGGATATTCGCTGCCCGTCTTCTGGCTAGGTCAGATCCTCTTGATCACTTTGAGTCTTAACCTGTCGTTCTTCCCCGCCCAGGGCATGCAATCTCTGCGGGAATCCTACACGGGGATCGCCTACTGGGCTGACGTCTTTCACCATCTGATTCTCCCTGCTTTTGCCCTCGGCCTGGGCTATCTTGCGATCAATACCCGTTTCACCCGGGCGAGCATGATCGAGGTCATGTCCCAGGATTATATCCGGACCGCCAGGGCCAAAGGCCTTTCGGAACGGGCCGTCACCTACAAACATGGCCTGAGGAATGCCCTTCTTCCGCTGGTGACCATGACGGGTTTGAATTTCGGGTTTCTCC
>CAYQWO010000428.1:0-3871 GCA_964421095.1 uncultured Syntrophaceae bacterium | reverse complement strand
TCTGCTATTTCTCCGAAGCTTTCTGATCACGCCCCCGCTGCGCTTTGCGGATGGCCAGCAGGGAGTTTATGGAGAGCGGATATCCCGCCGATGCTTGCGGCACAATCTGCCTTTCCTTCCGGGCCCTTGGCAAGCTTTCAACAAAAATTTGGCCAATGAGTTTGGAGATGAACCGAATAATAAGCGGATCTTGACAAACATACATCAGTGGTGTATATTTTTAAAGAATACCGGGTGTCCTGACAATTCTCTTTAGACTTATATCAGCTTCCTCGAGGGAAGGACCATGGGGGATGGAAGCTATACCATCGGCGAATTTGCTGAGGTCACGAAGCTGAGTCCCCGGACGATTGATTTTTATACACGCCGGGGCCTCCTGCATCCAGAGCAGCTCCGCCGGGGCCATGGGTACCGGCATTACACCGAGGGCGATTTGCGCCGCGTAGTTCTGATCAGACAGCTTCAGGCGAACAAATTCTCGCTGCAAGAGATTCGCCAGATTTTGGGTGCGAATGGCCGGCAGGGTGCTCGTTGCGCTGTGGAAGCCATGGAGCGGGTAGCGAGCGATCTGGAAAAACTTCGTAACCTCATCCAGGAAACTCGCTCCACAGCTTTGGCTACGAATCAACCCGCTATGCGCCTCGTGGCGGCGGAAGCCCTGCAAAAAGCCACGGCCCTCTGCTCGGTGCTGGTGACCTTATTACAAGATATGCCGCTTTTATAGATAGGCTTTCAAAAAGGAGGAAAAGAATATGTCCAGCAACACTTTTAAGACCTTTATCCTACTGGCAGGCTTAACAGTGCTCTTATTGCTCATTGGCCAGGCCCTCGCGGGGCGATCCGGTCTTTACGTCGCTCTCTTCATGGCTCTGGTCATGAATTTGGTTGGCTATTGGTTCAGCGACAAGATCGCTCTGGCCATGAGTGGGGCCCAGGAAGTATCGATTCATCAGGCTCCGGAGCTGCATCAGATGGTAGAGAGATTGGCGGTCCAGGCCGGGCTTCCCAAGCCCAGAGTTTACATCATCCCCCAGGATACCCCGAACGCCTTTGCCACCGGCCGGAACCCGGAACACTCCGCGGTGGCTGTGACCGAAGGAATCCTGCGCATCCTCAAGCCCGCTGAATTAGAGGGGGTCCTGGCTCACGAGCTTTCCCATATCCGCAACCGGGACATTCTGATCAGCAGCGTGGCTGCGGTCATCGCGGGGGCGATCAGTTACCTGGCGACCATGGCCCAATGGGGGGCCTATATGGGAATGGGGCGGAGTGATGATGAAGAGGGAGGCGGGGGGAACATCATTGCGGTGCTGCTCATGGCCATCGTGGCACCCATTGCGGCCATGCTGATCCAGATGGCCATTTCTCGCAGCCGGGAATATCAGGCCGATGCGACGGGGGCCCGGATTATCGGTACCGGCCAACCTTTGGCGAAGGCCCTCCTCAAATTGGAGGAATATAATAAACAGATTCCGATGCAGGTCAACCCTGCCCAGGCTCAGATGTACATTGTGAACCCGCTCTCGGCAGAAGGGTTCACGCGGCTCTTCAGCACGCACCCACCCATCGAGGAGCGAGTGGCCCGGCTGATGGCCATGAGGCCGGGGGATTTGCGTTAAATCAACACAAAATTGCGATTCCGCCCTTAAACAAGAAGCCGGCCATCCGGCCGGCTTCTTCATTCGGGAAGTGACTGAAAGTCCTGCCGTCGCTTTTAGGAAATCTTTTCTAAAGCCCTTTCTAAATCTTCGATAATGTCGGATACCTCTTCGATGCCGACCGAAAGACGAACCAGGTTGTTGCTGATTCCTACTTTGGCCCGCTCCTGAGCGCTTAATGCTCGATGGGAGGACATGGCCGGGTAGAGGGTTAAACTGTAAACGTCCCCGAGCGTGGTTGCCGGGAGGATGAGTTCCAGGGCTTCCATGAAGCGGAAGACTTCTTCTTTGCCGGCGTCCTTGACCTCGAAGGAAATCATTCCCCCGAAGAATCCGCGGGGGAAGAGCCTCTTGGCCAGCTCGTGCTGGGGATGGCTTGCCAGACCGGGGTAATTCACCCTGACAATGCGCGGGTGGCCCTCCAGCCACTGGGCCACTTCCATGGCATTCAGGCAATGCTGGCGCATGCGCAAAGGAAGGGTCTTCAACCCCCGCAGGGTCAGCCAGGCTTCTGTAGGGCCTAAATTCCCACCGGTCATCTTGATGATCTCGTGCAGGATTGAGCGATTGGCTTTGGATGTTACGATGGCTCCCCCAAGGACATCCCCATGACCGCCGATGTACTTGGTCGTCGAGTGGACGCAGAAGTCCACCCCATGCTTTATGGGCTGAAACAGGACGGGGGTGGCAAATGTATTATCTACGATCACCTTCGCCCCCACTTGGTGAGCCAATTTTGTGATGGTGGGAATGTCCGGGACCTTCATCAGGGGGTTGGAGATAGTTTCCAGAATCATGGCTTTGGGTTTGGTTGCGGAAAAAGTTTTTGCCAATCCCTCCAGGTTGGTCACATCCACGAAATGTACCTGCACTCCCAGATCCGGGAACAGACGGGCGCAAATAGAATAGGTGGCTCCGTACACATCGTAGGCTGAAATGAGGGATGCCCCAGCTTTAACCCCGGCGGCTAGCAGGCTGGCATGAACGGCAGCCATTCCGGAACCAAATGTCAGCGCTGCCTCTCCTTCTTCCAGGGTGGCCAGAGCCTCTTCCAGAGCGGTGTTCGTCGGGTTTCCATAGCGGGTGTAAACATAGCCTTCGCGCGTATTGCCAAAGATTGCATCCAGGTCTTCCAGGTCTTCATACAGAAACCCAACCGTGTTATAGACGGGCGTGGAAACTGGTTGAAAATCTGGTTTGGCCGCCCGCTCCCCGGCGTGCACCGCCCGGGTGAAAATTGATTTTCCTTTCGCCATGGTTCAACCTCCTTATGAAACCCCGGCCAGTTGAATCAACCGAGGAGGACCCCAGAGCCTACAATTGAGGGCTCCGCCCTGCTAGGCCATCATGCCCGCCACCTTTTTCTGTACCGCTTCAGCCTCCGCCACAATTCGCTCGATGACTTCGGAAACTTTGGGCATATCTTTGATCAGGCCGGTAACCTGGCCGACGGGAAGAACGCCCCTCTCGGTGTCACCCGCTTCCGTGGCCATTTGAATATCCTTAAAGGCGTTGGCCATGTGCGCCAGCCCTTTCATCGTTTTCCAGCCGGAGCCCAAGACCCCCACCAACACTTTAGAATAGGGAAGCCTCAAATTTTGAGCAATTTCTCTGGAGTTCACAACGGCCTGCGTCCAACTCAGCCCTCTCTTCATGACCCGTTCGGCGCCCGGAGTCTTCATTACCCGGCTGGGTAGTCCATCGAAACGGTCAGAATAGAGCGTATCGTATACTTCTTTTTCAATCGAAAGTTTTTTGTAGTTCTCGTGCAACCGGCTTTCCCGGGTGGTCATGAAACGGGTCCCCATCGCAATTCCATCGGCGCCGAGGGCCAGGGCCGCGGTCAGTCCCCGGCCGTCGCAGAATCCCCCGGCAGCAACCACAGGGATCTTTACTGAGTCAACAATGCTGGGGATCAAAACCAGATTGGTAACGTCTCCCCCATGAGCCGCGGCCTCGTGCCCCGTGACAATCAGGCCATCCGTTCCGTAATCCTGGGCGCGCTTGGCATGCCGGTGGTTCACAACCGTGGCAAAGACCTTTCCTCCGTATTCGTGCGCCTTCTTGACGATCCAGTCTCCTTTTCCCAGGGCGAAATTGATCATGGGTACTTTTTCTTCCAGCAGCACCCGGGCATTCTCAGCCGCCCCCGGGAAAAGAAGAGAGGCTGTCTCTTATACACATCTCCGAGCCCACGAGACCGTACTAGATCT
>CAYQWO010000427.1:1617-3873 GCA_964421095.1 uncultured Syntrophaceae bacterium | reverse complement strand
TATCATTTGACGCTGGCTGCCAGGGCAAGGTGCGATTTTGACACTTGCTTTTGCCCCTGGAAATAGCAATTTAAACTTTGAAAATGGCTGAATTACTGTGCCCCTTTTCCCAGGTCCGCCTAAGGGTTCCAAAGATACATGAACTGCACCCCTGAAAAGAGCGCGAGTTCCCCGGCGTTTATGGAGATGAGGTTTATCACTGGCGGGCCCAGCAGAGGCATTTCGGAATATTCAGAATATATGTTCGCTTTGAAAGTCCTGGGGCGGATGTAGGTTATCACCCGAGCGTGCTCAATATTGAGCGCCTTTTTCATCGAGTCAATGGTCTCGTCCAGATAGGACACCTGGTCAATGAGTCTGGCCTCAAGGGCTTCGCCCGCCGTGAGGATCCGCCCATCGGCCAGCTCCTTGACTTCCCGCTCGGTGAGAAGCTTCTGCCTGTTGGCGTAGACCACCCCGACGAAGCGAGCGTAGAGTTTATCGATTATGCCCTGGAGCATCCTCTTCTCGTCCGGCGTGCTCGGGCGGAAGGGTGACCAGAAGTCTTTTTTCGGGCCTGATCTATAAGTCTCTTCGGAGACCCCTATTTTTGAAAAAAGCCCCTCCATGTTGAACCTCATGGCGATGATGCCTATGCTGCCCGTGATCGCCGTGGGGCTGGCGATGATCCGGTCAGAGGCGGAGGCGACGTAAAAGCCTCCCGAGGCGCCCAGCTCCATTATGTAGGCGTAAACGGGTATTTTCTTTTTCTGCTTGAAGCTCATGATTTCATGGTATATCGTGTCGCTGGCGGCCGCGGTGCCGCCGGGCGAGTTGATCCTCACAATCACCCCCGCGATGTCCGGGTCCGCCTCTGCCTTGTGGAGCGCTTCTCTGAAAAAGGCAACTTTTGAAGGCCTTGTCCTGAGCTTCAGTCCGTCCGTTTCCTCCCTGAAGGAGATCACGCCGTCCAGGTCAATAAGAAGTACCTTGGGTTTACCCTGGCCTTCAAGCAGATGGTCCTTAAGCGGCTTTGTCGGGGGCAAAAGCGATATGTTTAGACCCGCACATCCTGAAAGGACCAACAAAGAAAGCACAAACAGAAAAGCCTTTATTTTCATCTGGACCTCCTTATGGTAAAATTTTTTATCCTATCAATAAGATTATATCAAAGAACAGGTCATAACTACACCTTCGCAAAGCACATCGGCGCGTGTAATCTTCTTCAACCTGCGCAAAGTTAGAGCAGACTCTACTGAATATTTCCGCAATTCAAAGAGTTTTCTTGCGGGAAATTCTCAGGGCATTGCCGATGACCGTGAGGCTGCTGGCAAACATGGCAAAGACGGCGATGAGGGGATTCAGAAAACCGGCGACCGCCAGCGGAACCGCCATCCCATTGTAGAGAAAGGCAAAGAATAGGTTCTGCCGGATGGTCTTCATGGTCAGGGCCGACAGATCGAGGATCTCGAGAACCCGGGTTGGATCGCAGGCCAACAAAGTAAAATCCGATGCTTCCTGGGTGATATTGGCTCCCGTTCCCAGGGCGAACCCTACGTCTGCCTGGGCAAGAGCGGCAGCATCGTTAATCCCGTCTCCCACCATCCCTACGCGATGTCCCTTTAGTTGCAGAGACTTAATAAGCTTCACTTTGTCCTGGGGCAGGGCCTGCCCGCGAAATTGGTTGATGCCGGATTCTTCTGCCACTGTTCGTGTAGTCTCTTGCGCATCTCCGGAGACCATCCAGGTAATAATCTTCCTGGCCTGAAGTTTCTTTACCAACTCCGGGACACCGCGCTTGAGGACATCCCCAAAAACGAGCAATCCACGAACCTGTCGATCCCACCCGAAGAAGACAACGGTCATCCCTCTTGATTCCAGGGAGAAAGCTCTTTTCTCCAAAGAAGACGAAAGATCCACTCCGAATTTGTTCATGAGCTGGCGGTTGCCGATGTAGACTTCTCTTCCCCCAACAAAGCCCTTTACTCCCACGCCCTCGAACTCCTCGAAGGCCGTGGCTTCTTCCATGTTTATTGATTTTTCCCTTGCTATTCGCATGATCTCTTTCACCAGGAAGTGATCAGAGTAAGCCTCCACAGAAGCCAGCCGGCCAAGAGCTTCTTGCTCTGAGGCGCCTTCGGTTATTATTTCCTGGAGTAGAAAATTCCCCTCGGTTAATGTCCCGGTTTTATCAAAGACCAGAGTGTTCAGGTCTTTCACCCGCTCGAGCGCCGCCGGGTCCCGGATCAAAATTCCTCTTGATCGGCCCAAGCCCAT
>CAYQWO010000427.1:0-1517 GCA_964421095.1 uncultured Syntrophaceae bacterium | reverse complement strand
TGATCATCTGCCCCAGAGAGCTATCCTCGCCCACGCGGGTTGTCCTGAGCGTAAGTTTGCCGTCGAGCAGCAGGACTCCCCCCCGGACCTCTTCCCCGGGCCTTTTCTTTATGGGCCTTGGCTCGCCCGTGAGGATCGATTCATCCACGTTTCCCTGGCCGATTATGATCCGCCCGTCCAGGGGAACTCGCTCACCGGCCAAGACGAGGAAGTCATCGCCCGGCTGGACAGCGTCTGAGGGAATCCACTTTTCTCTGCCATCACTATGGAGGCGCACTTTCTGGCTGGCCAGTTGGTAAAGGTCCGTCAATCCCTTGGAGACTTTTTCCCTGGCATGAGTCTCTAAGTACTTTCCCAAAAGCACAAGAGCGATGAGCATCGAAGCCGTGTCGAAATAGAGATGGATGCTCCCCCGCAACATCTGGAAGACGCTGTAGAGATAGGCCGAAAGCGCACCGATGGATATCAGCGTTTCCATGGAAGTTTGGCCGTAACGAATCCCGTAGAACCCTTTTCGCAGAATTGGCCAGCCGCCATAAAAAATTACTGGGGTGGCCATCCCCCACAGGGGTAAGGATAAATAGGCGACCGCCGTCCGGGAGAGTTCTTGGAAAAAACCATAGTACAGCGCATAGGAGATCATCATGATGTTAGCGGTTAGAATCGAAGAGATCCCCAGACGGAGCAAGAGATCCTTTTTTTCCTGAGAACTTTTTGAGGCATCCGGCAAAAGGGAAGGCCGGTATCCCAGACGGGAAATCCTTTCCAGAATTTCCTGAGGCGTAAGGAGATGCGGATCGTATTTGACCTGCGCTAGGTCAGAGAGAAACAATACTTTGGATTCCAGGATTCCTGTGGTTTTGCGGAGCACTTCTTCGATCAGCCAGGAGCAGGCTGGACACCACATCCCTTCCACCTTCATGGTCAGGTTTAGAGAGGGAAGAAGAGACTCTGGGATTCGGGAATTGGCTTTGGGTTCATAGGCACCTAAGTCTTCTTCCTGCCGAGGAATGATGCCAGATTCCCTACAGGCTCGGTAAAGCTCAGTTTCCTGGAAATTCGCGGGAATCCCGTCAGGGCTGTTGAACAAAATTAGAAATACTTGTTGGCACCCTGGACAGCAGAAGTGGAGAGGTTCCCCATTTAGGACATGGATAGCCGGAGAACGCCCCACAGGAAGGCCACAGAGGGCACAGTTCATTTTTGGGAACTCTTCTTGAGGTTCAAAAGGAAGTGAGGATTTCCGAACATTTACTGAAGGAGTTTCAGGCAAAGTATCTGGATCCTTTGAAAACCAGGATGCCGCCCATCACGATAACGGAAACGGCGGCCACCCGTTCCCCCAAAAACCTGACCCTCAGAGATAACAGAGAAGCGGAAAGCCCTGTGAAAAAGAGAGTGGGGACTGTGCCGAATCCGAAGAAAGCCATGGTCAGGAACCCTATGAAGAGGTTCTGGGTAGTAGCTGCCTTGATGATCATAGCCCAGGAGAGGATGCAGGGCAAAAAACCAGTTAG
>CAYQWO010000426.1:0-3889 GCA_964421095.1 uncultured Syntrophaceae bacterium | reverse complement strand
ATAAAAAGGAGCAGGGAACATGATTACCGGAGTACATCATTTCAGTTTTTCGGTCACAAACATGGATCGTACCATTGCATTCTATACGAGGGCGCTAGGTGTAAAACTTCAATCAAGAGGTCGTAATAAATACGACACTCTGGGGACAGCCCTATTTGGAAAGAAATGGGGGATAAATCAGCAACAGGCTGATCTGGAACTGGCCGTGATGAATGTTGGCGGCACGAGAGTCGAATTCATCGAATATAAAGACCCGCAAGCCCAGCCCTACCATAAGAATCCTTCTGTTGCGGGGTCGGCCCATCTGGCCTTTAAGGTAGACAATATAGAGGAGACGCGCAGGAAATTAGAAGCAGCCGGGGTTGAGTTTCACTCTCCTATCAATACCTATATGGAATTGGGAAAGATCGAATGGAAGTGGTGTTATTTCCGTGATCCCGATGGTATCATCCTGGAACTCGTACAACAGAGTCAGGCGTGGGAGTGAAGATTTTGCATGCTGGCAGTATAGATGAAAGGAGGTAGGTCATATGCCATTCGTCCGCGTAACGAGTTTTCCCCAGCCGAAAGAAGTCCGGACGGAGATCGCCAAGGGGATTACCGAGGTTGTCCACAAGGCGACTAAGATCCCTAAAGATTACATCTGGGTGGTATTCGAGCCCATGCCGCAGGATAGCTGGTCAGTGGGAGGAACGCTCGCTTCTGAAAAGAAGTGAGGCCCTTGATTTCCTGATGCCCGGATTCTAATTTTTGTTTAAATTCAATTTTTGAATTTAAGAAGGTTGAGGTTTGCCCTCTTGGCCTTCTCCTTTTCTCTTAACCCAATGACGGATTTTCCTCAAAGCTCTCTTTTTTTCTTGACATCAAAAGAAGGATAAGCTATACGGACTTCCAGCGCAGGTTAAAGTTCTAACGTTTGTAATTCTTCCCAAGAAATATTTCTCCAACCATGGGAATTCTTCAAAGCCTATTTGAACAATCACAATTTCATAGATTTCCGTTATTCTACTCAAATGGATTTAGGGCTCTCCAAGGAGAAGGTATCTTTTCGATATTTTGAAATATACTTCCGCCGCCTACTCCGGTGGGCAGGCTATTTGAAAACAGAAAGGAGGGATTTGGAGTCAGCAGGGATCTTTGAGAGGAGGGGAATCGAAAGGCGTTGGGGTAACCAAGATGTTCTTAGCGCTGAAAGGAGGGAAGGACAATGGGCAAGAGAGAAAAAAGGAGTAAGGGCAAGAACTGGACGAGGAGAGAATTCTTAAAGATCGCCGGCGCATCAACAGCAGCCGTGGGGGCGACTCTCGGTTTTCCACCCATCCTGAAATATGCTCTGGGGGAAACGCCGATCAAGATTGGGATACCTGCGAGCTTGAGTGGAACAGCGTCCCTTCTTGGAGAGGACTTTCGGGATGCCTCCATCCTCGCGGCGGAACACGTCAATGCCAAGGGAGGACTGCTGGGAAGGAAAGTGGAAGTCATCGTCAGGGATACTGCGGGGAGCGCGGCGGGTGCCTCCACCCGAGCCAAGGAACTGATTGAAAACGACAAAGTTGACTTTATGGCCGGAGCCAATCTGGGCCATGAGGGTCTTGCCGTACATGAACAGACCTACCCCAAGAAGATGCTCTATGTGTGCAATACCATGAGCGACCCGATCATCGCCGTTCCCACGTTCAGCAAGTATACCTTCCATCTGGACCTTGCCCCGTTCATGATGGGCAATGTCATGGGCCGCTACGCTGCGGAGAAGCTGGGGAAAAGATGGTACTTCTTGATTGGCGACTACGCATGGCCGTGGCAGAATTACGAAGGCTTTTCAAGAGTCCTGAAGGAATACAATGGAGAGAACCTCGGCGTCTCCCCCCATCCTATGGGAACGAAGGATTTTTCACCCTATATCGGAAAGATCTTGGCGGCAAAACCTGATGTATTGATTCAGGTTGCCCCGGGTTTTGACCAGGTCAACGCCTGGAAACAGCTTCGGGAGTTCGGCGCCTTTGAGAAGATGAAGATCGTTACGGCCCTCTTCATGCCCGGGACGATCTGGGCCGTAGGCGTGGACGTGGTGATGGGAGGATACGGGGGCGCGACCTTCTACTGGGAAGCTCCGGAGACAAAAGAGATGTCGGATATCTTCTGGAAGCGATTCAAGAGACCCCCCACCGATGACGCGCTCTCCCAATATGAATCTGTGATGGAGATCTGCTCCGCTGTGCAGAGAACCAAATCGATGGATGTGGAAAAGCTGATCCGGGCCATGGAGGGCCATCATTTCAAGTGGGCGAAGACCGAAGAGTTTTGGAGAGCCTGCGACCACCAAGCCATCCAGGATATCTACATCCTCGAGCCCAAAAAACCGTCGGGGAAATATGGCGTATATGACTGCTTTAATATCATTGACAGGATCGGGGGAGAAAAACTCGCCAGGACCTGCGAGGAGCAAGGCCATAAGAAAGACGCCAAGGGCAATTGGATTAGATACCAATAAGTCCGAATCCAGAAAGGGTGGGATCAAGAGGATCTGTCAGAAGGGAGGCTTTGGCAGCGTCTCCTTTCTGGCAGATTCCCATCCATTCTCCAAGAGGTGATTCAAATTTCAACAGAATTCCTCTTGCTTCAAGCATTCATTGGGCTTAGCCTGGGAAGCATCTATGCCATGATGGCTTCAGGCCTCTCCCTCATATTTGGCCTGATGAGGGTGGTCAACTTTGCCCACGGGTCGTTCTATATGCTGGGGGCCTATACCATCGTCTATCTCATTTCCCTCATCGGTAACTTCTGGATTTGCCTGATTGTGGCCCCAATCATCATTGGAATCATAGGCATATTGATCGAGATCAGTGGAATCCGGCCGCTCTACGGGACAGAGGAGTTCAACCCCCTCCTCCTGACCCTCGGGTTGAATTACGTTTTTGTGGACATCATCCGGATTCTCTTTGGCCTGGGGGGGATCGGGAGTTCCATCCCGAAGGGGCTTGATGGAATGATCAATCTGGGCTTCATCATGTTTCCCAAATACCGGTCCTTTATGATTGTCGCCGGGGCCATCGTACTTTTCCTGGTTTGGCTTTTTATCAACAAGACGAGCATTGGAATGGTGGTCAGGGCAGGGACCAAGGACAATGAAATGGTGCAAATGCTCGGCATCAATATCCGGTTGGTCTGGACCCTGGTATTCGGTCTCGGGATAGCCCTGGCCGCCCTGTCGGGAGCCTTGATTGCGCCGATTACCGGAACGATACCCGAGATGGGGATGTTTATGGTGATCGAGGCCTTTGTGGTCGTGGTCATTGGGGGGATGGGAAGTTTTGCTGGTTCCATTGTCGCCGGCATCCTGGTTGGAGAGGTGATCGCGATCACTAACCTTTTCTTTGGCCAGGCGGGCACGGTAGCCATCTTTATCCTGATGGCCATTATTCTGCTGACGACAAAAGCCGGACTCTTTGGGGAAGGATGAAGCGTGAATAGGGTCATGTGGCAGACCATTGACTGGCAATTCTGGATATCCATTCCCATTCTGGCGATCCTTCCCTTTATTTCACCCTATACGGCCATTGCTACGAACATCTTGATCGTCGGCCTCTTTGCGACGGGATTCAACATCCTCTTGGGATATACCGGACAACTCTCCTTTGGGCATGCTTCTTTTTATGGATTGGGGGCATATGGAACCGGGCTTCTCCTGGTGAAGCTCAATGTTCCTTTGTGGGTGGCGATGACAGGGGGCGTTCTGGCTGCGGCGTTAGCCGGAGTGATTATCGGATATCTGTCGCTGAAGCGGAGCGATGTTTATTTCTCTCTACTCACGTTGGCCTTTTCTCAGATCTTCTATTTCCTGGCGTTTCAGCTCCGGCCACTCACGGGAGGAGATGATGGCCTCCGGGGA
>CAYQWO010000425.1:0-3893 GCA_964421095.1 uncultured Syntrophaceae bacterium | reverse complement strand
CGCGGAGGCGGCCTCCCCGCAGGGGGTGATGAAGCAGGCCATCCATTGGGGCCTTTCGGCGGATTGGCTCGATCCCGCAACCAACCCGGGTTTGACCACTTCTGCCATTATGCTTTACCTCTTCCATGACGCCTTGCTGAAACCCATGCCTGAAGGCAACTATACTCCTTGCCTTGCCGAATCGTGGACGATCAGCCCAGATGCCAGGGTTTACGAATTTAAGCTGCGCCAGGGAGTAAAGTTCCACAATGGAGACACTTTTACCGCGGAAGACGTGGTCTTCACTTTCTGGCGATACAAAGCTGCTCAGGCCAAAACGATTCAGGGGAAGACCGAAAAGGTGGAAGCCGTAAATCCTCATCTGGTGCGCTTTCAATTTAGAGAGCCTTTTCCAGATTTTCTGGATTTCCTTCTCCCCGGGGCCAGTGGAATAGGCTGGATTGCGCCCAAAAAGTATGTAGAAAAGGTGGGGGATGCGGAGTATAAGAAGAAGCCCATCGGATGTGGCCCGTACAAATTTGGGGAATTTGTGGCTGGGGTAAGGCTTGTGGGGGAGGCTTTTGAAGGGTATTGGAGAAAAACCCCGCATATCAATAGATTGGAGTTCCTCATCGTGACTGAGCCAGCCACCCGCCTGGCCATGGTTAGAAGGGGTGAGGTGGATATTGGTACGCTCATGCAGGGGGTTTTTTATGAAGACGTAAAAAGAGACTCCAATCTCAGGCTGTTGCATCCTTTAAGCCCGGTGCACTGGCTTGTATATATTGGTACGCAATGGGATCCCAAGTCCCCATGGGCCGACGTCAGGGTCCGCAAGGCTGCCAGCCTGGCCATTGACCGCAAGAGTTTGGCCGACATTTTCATGCCAGGGTGTAAGCCTGTAGGAACTCTGGCGATGGAGGGAGATCCGTTTGGGGTTAATTTCCCGCCAGATCCTTATGACCCGGAGCAGGCCAAGAAGCTCCTTGCTGAAGCAGGTTATCCCAAGGGCTTCCATGGGGGGAAATTTTATCCCTATCAAGGGGGTTATTGGCCTTACGGAGAGCAGATTATGACCTACTGGAAAGCTGTAGGCATTAATGTTGATACTGTGCTCTTAGACAGACCGGCCTGGTTCGCCAATCGCCAGGGGGGAAAAATGAAAGATGCCCTTTTTATTGACCCGGCAATCATAGCGACTATCGGGGGCCGCTTGGCCTACCTTTTTGGTCCAACTTCCTACGGCAATTATCCAGACATCAAAGCATTGTGGGATCAATACCAACCAGAGGTCAACCCCATGGTAAGAAAGGATTTAATCGGGCGTATCCAGAAGATGATCTATGAGAGAAGCATGTTCATTCCTCTTACCAACACGAATTCGCCGTCCGCGGTTGGCCCCCGGGTGAAGGGGAATCCTTATAAGATTCAACCGCTCATCTGGTTTGCAGCTCCGCTGGAGGACGTCGAGCTGGTAAAATAATTCTGATCACTTCTCGCATCGAAAGGGGGGTTCGCCCATGGCTCTGGCCAAAGATCATCCGCGTTTCTCGCAAGAAGAGTATGATCGGCGTTTCCGGGAGATGCGCCAGCGGATGCAAGAGAAGGGAATCGATGTCCTAATCATTTACGGAGATTCAGGCAGCCATAATAGTAACCACGCCAACGTTAAGTACGTCTCGAATTACCAGGATCCTGTCAGTAGCTATGTGGTCTTTCCCCTGGTGGGGGAACCCAGTTTGCACATCTCGAACCGTCTCTATCTCCCCTACGCCAAGCTGATGAGCATCTTTCCCCGAACGGATGCCGTGGACTATGATCCAGGGGGCGCCGTGGAAAGGCGCCTCCGCGAGCTCGGCCTGGAGAAAGGGACGATCGGATTGGTGGGCCTGCGGGGAATCCTTTATGGATCGCTACCCTTCAATCCGCTGGATCACTGGCATAAAGCCTTCGGAGGCGCCTCTTTTGTGGACGCCACAGACCTTTTGGGCGAGGTGCGCCTGATCAAGAGCAAGGAGGAGCTCAGCTGGTTCCGCAAAGGAGCCGCCTTGACAGATATGGCTTTCAAGGCCTTGGAGAAAAAGGCTAAAGCTGGGATGACCGATTTTCAGCTGGCCGGCATCATTGCTAACAGCTACATGCCCAAGGGTGGAGGGCCCAAGCTCATATTCATTGGATCGACCTCCATGTCCAGACCCCACCTCATTTTCCCTTGCCAATTTCCTGCTCACCGGAAGGTGGGCAAGGGGGACATTATTCTTACTGAGCTCTCGGCGGATTACGAGATGTATGCCGGGCAGGCGCACCGGCCGATTACGGTGGGCGTTCCTCCTACCCCGGTCTATCAGAAGATGTTCGACGTTGCCGTGGAAGCGTACACGCGCATCTTGAAAGCGCTCAAGCCGGGCGCGACCCATGTAGAGATCAAGAAGGCCGCCTCCATCATCCAGGATGAGGGGTTTACCACCTTCGATGCTACCTTACACGGCTGGGGTCTTCTTATCGAGCCGCCGCGCCTGGACATTGATGCGGTCATGATTCGTCGGCCCGTTAATGAGTTTGTGGTGCAGGAGAGGATGCTCCTCGTCATCCAGCCCAACGTGGTAACCCAGGACGGTAAACGGGGCCTGCAAGTAGGCAATCTCGTAGAAATCACACAGACCGGGGCGCGGGCACTCCAGAAGTTTCCCATAAAGTTCCTGCGCATCTGACGGGCAAGCTTTAAGATCGGTCCCGAAAGGGGTTAGGGGGAACGGCCTGGATAAGTTGCCATTCAAGTTTCTAAGACATTCAGACGCTGGCTATGCTTGAGATGAGCCTCGATAGTGGTAATGACAATCGGGCTCAATAAAGATTCGGGAATCCCAAGGACCTTTAACACCCGCCGAGTTAACTCCTTAGAATGGAGAGCAGGAGATTTCGCTTTTTCCTGACGAACCAGCTCGTGGATCTCCTGAATATAAGCTAAGCCCTCATCCATGGCTTGATAAACTTTCTCGCCCCGTAGCGGATCATGCCAGGAGGAAAACAGGCCCTTCAATCCTGTAAGCTCGCTTAATTTACGGATTGATTTGACGGTTACAAGAACATCCGAATAGATTGGTAAACCTCCAACCGGCGGGATCGCGTCACCGGAAAATAAAGCCCCATCTGCGGGGAACAGGAAAGAGACAGAGCCACTCGAATGACCGGGAGTATGGATCACTTCTAAGGTAAGCCCACCGCCTAAATCCAGGATATCTCCATCCCTTAGCACTAAATCGACTCCTACCGGGTTTTGCACATAGGAACGGAAGGTGGCCGTTGGGCGTTCGCGATACTGGAGTTCGATATCCTCGATCCAGGCTTTCTCCGCAGCGTGCACAGCAACCTTGCACCCCGAAAGCTTCTTGATTTCCGCACTCAGCCCAATATGATCGGCATGGGAATGCGTCTGCACAAGAAGATTCATTTCTTTCAGACCGCGACCCGTTTTCTGCAAATAATTTAATATCATCTCTTTAACTGAAGCAATCCCGCTGTCGACCATGCAAATTCGCGCCCCATAAATTAGGTAGGTATAGACAAATCGAGTTGATCCTGGAAAGGGAATTTTAATTGCATGAATATGTTCAGTTACCTGCATTTTTCATCTCCTCTTTCAACCCCGCAGATGCCTGGCTCACAGCACTGAGGTCAATTGTGAGAAGCGTATCCATAAATTAAAAATATCAAGTTCATAAGATTCTGTCAATTTTCGAGGCCTGCGACCCTGGACTCTCAATGGAACTCACTCTTTTTCCATTCTTGCCATCCGCAAAGGGCAGCGGGGGCGTGATCAGAAAGCTTCGGAGAAATGACAGAGCCCCCCGCCACAGTCAGGGAGAGATATGTGCCTC
Source organism: uncultured Syntrophaceae bacterium (assembly GCA_964421095.1). Classification (GTDB taxonomy): domain Bacteria; phylum Desulfobacterota; class SM23-61; order SM23-61; family SM23-61; genus CAYQWO01. Next base: position 36 of record CAYQWO010000425.1, on the reverse strand, counting down.
ATGATTGCAAGCAATCCCGCCAAGGCGGGATTTTCT
>CAYQWO010000424.1:0-3894 GCA_964421095.1 uncultured Syntrophaceae bacterium | reverse complement strand
TAGCCCCGCAGGAATTCATTCACGGTCATCCGCGGCCGGCTTTCCAGCTGGAGTTCCCGGACCAGCAGGTAGCCGTGAGAGGTGGCAATGCGCAAACCGGCAGCCGAAGCTTGAACCACTGTGCCCGGAGCCTCTTTGGCCTCTTCTTCCAAAGGGCTCGGTTGGAAGAGCTTCAGAATTCGGCCCGCCCAGATGGTAAAGGCCCCTGGCCAGGGGTCAAACGCTCGCAGGAGGTTAAAAAGATGACGGGCTGGGGTCTGCCAGTTAATTCGTCCCTCCTCTTTTTGAATTTTTGGGGCGTAAGTGGCCTGGGAGGGATCCTGCGGAAGCGGGGTGAGGGTGCGCTTTTCCAATCCTTCGAGGGTCTGCACGAGCAGATGCGCGCCCATGCGCGCCAGCCGATCATGCAGCGTGCCCATGGTATCTGATTCTTCAATGTTGGTTTCAGCCGTCAGCAGGACCGGTCCCGTATCCATACCGGGATCCATAAGAATGGTGGTTACACCCGTCTTCGTTTCTCCCGCCAGGATCGCCCGGGCGATGGGTGCCGCTCCCCGGTATTTCGGAAGGAGGGAAGCATGGACGTTTACGCATCCCCGGGGCGGAATGGCCAGAACTGCGGGGGAGAGAATCTGCCCGTAGGCCACGACCACCATGAGGTCGGGATGAAGTGATTTTAAAGCCTCAAGGGAGGAGGGGTCCCGTACCCTTTCCGGCTGCAGAACAGGCAGGTCTTTGAAGATGGCCAGAGACTTTACCGGTGAGGGAGCGAGTTTCTGACCCCGCCCCTTTGGGCGATCGGGTTGCGTGACGACTCCGATGACTTTGTGTGAGGATTCAAGAAGAGATTCCAGCGAAGGGCAAGAAAATTCTGAGGTGCCCAGAAAAAGGACCTTCAAAACTTTGTTCCTTCTCTGCTCTCTTTTTGCAAACTTTTTCTGAAAAGGTCGCGCTTCAATTTACTGATGCGGTCGATAAAAAGGATTCCGTCGAGATGGTCAATTTCATGCTGCAGAGCAATGGAGAGCAGGTTATCATCCCCGACGATCTCCAAATTTTCCCCCTGGAGGCCCTGATAGCGAACGACGATTTTTCTTTTTCGCTTTACCTCCTCGCAATAATCCGGGATGCTCAGGCAGCCCTCCTCCCAGGAACGTTCCCCCTCAACGGCTACGACTTCCGGGTTGATGAGCACCACCAGGTTCTTCGGCTGATTGGCGGGAGTTATGTCGAGGACAGCCAACCGAAGGGGACAGCCGATTTGCGGGGCAGCCAAACCCACGCCCGGGGCGGCGTACATCGTCTCGGCCATGTCTTGAACGAGCTGATGGATGGTTGTGTCGATCTGCGGAACGGGCCGGGATCTTTTTTTCAGGATCGGGTTTGGGTACTTGAGAATCTCGAGAACCGCCATAATTTTTTATAGCATATTCAGCGGGTCTACATCAACGATCAATTTCACCCCGGGGAGGGATATTTCTTCTTCGGCCTTTTGCAAAACCTGTTCGGTGAAATCATGGAGGACGTTCCATTTTCTTCCTTTAAGAAGCATCTGGCAGCGGTATTTTCCCTTAAGCCGAGCCAGGGGGGCCAACGCCGGACCGAGCACCTCCACATGGCCTTGAAATTTTTTCCCTTGATGCAAAATCCCGAAAACAATTCGCTCCATCAGTTTCGCATACTGCAGTATTCTTGCCTCGGCATTTCCTTCCAGCCGAATGTTGATCAAGCGGGTGAAAGGAGGGTAGGCCATCTCCTGCCGAAAGTTGGCTTCCTGTTGGTAGAAAGCCATAAAATTCTGACCCTGAGCTGTCTGGATGCTATGGTGGTGCGGGTTGAACGTCTGGATGATTACCTTTCCGGGCAACGGCCCCCTACCGGCCCTACCGGCAACCTGGGTGAGCAGCTGAAAGGTCCGTTCGCTGGCTCGAAAATCAGGGAGGTTTAAAGAGAGGTCGGCGGCCAGGACGCCCACCAGCGTGACCCTCGGGAGATCATGTCCCTTGGTGATCATCTGGGTCCCAATTAACAGGTTGACTTCCCCGCGACGGACCTGGCTCAGGATCCTCTGATGGGAGGATTTCCGGCTAGTGGTGTCGCGATCCATGCGCCCCACCTGAATTCCGGGGAACTTTTTCTTAATTTCTTCTTCGAGACGCTGCGTGCCCAGCCCGAAGAGCATGATATGAATGGAGGCGCATTCCGGGCAGCGGGAAAGGGCCGGGAGGCAATAGTCGCAGTAGTGACAATGGAAGGACTTGTCCGACAGGTGGTAGATCAGGGAGACGCTGCAATTGGGGCAGCGGTAAACAAACCCGCAATCCCGGCAGAGAGCAAAAGTGGAAAAGCCACGCCGGTTCAAAAAAAGGAGGGCCTGTTCGTTTCGTTCCATATTCTGCCGCAGAGCTTCCTCGAGGGTCCGGGAAAAAATCGGCCGTTCCTTTCCTTCTCCTTTTTCCTGGCGCATGTCCATAACCTGAATTTCCGGGAGGGGGCGATGGTCGATGCGGCTGGGGAGAGCGAGGTAATGGAATTTCTTCTCTACGGCATTGTAATACGATTCCATGGAGGGGGTTGCCGAACCGAGGACCACTACGGCATTCTCCATCTTGCCGCGGACCAAGGCCAGGTCGCGGGCGTTATAACGCACTTTTTCCTCTTGCTTGTACGAAGGGTCATGTTCTTCATCGACGATGATAATTCCCAGATGATCCAGTGGGGCAAAGATCGCGGATCGCACCCCGAAGACAAGCCGGACCAGTCCTTTTTTGATTTTGCGCCACGCATCGTAACGTTCACCATCGGATAGCCCGCTGTGCAAGACCGCCATGGGAAAGCTGATTCGCGACTGGAAGTAAGCCACCAGTTGGGCCGTGAGCGCGATCTCCGGGACCAGGAGAAGGGCCTGCCGGCCTTGGGCCACTGCTTCCTCGATGACCCGTAAGTAAATTTCTGTTTTACCGCTTCCGGTGACTCCGTGTAGGAGAAAGGGATGGAATTTTTGCGACCGCAGGGCCTGCCCCAGCTCCTCGACCGCTTTTCTCTGGTCTTCGGACAGGAGCGAAGGGGGACCATCGGCCCAATCCTCAATCCCCTCCCAGGAGGGTTGCCGGAAGGATTCCTTATGGACGATCTCGATGAATTCATGATTCTTGAGCGCCGACAGGATTGAGGAGGCGCTCTTAAATTTTTCCTTAAGTTCGCGGACGGGAACTTCCCCCGCCTTCTGGATGAAATCCAGAGCCTTTTTTTGCATGGGAGTAAGAAAAACTTTGTCATCTTTTTTTAAAAATTTGGCGTAGTCTAATGTCTTTCCCTTAACTTTTTGTTCCAATAGGTTTTCTTCTTTTTGGATATGTCCTTCATTGATCATCATGTTGAGGGCATCGCGGAGCGGCGGGGAGGTATTTTTTTGCAGCCGGGGTGAAATAAACCCTTTCCCCCCTTGTCGCTTTAATGAACCCAAGATTCTGCTTTCCAGAGATTTCAGGGGCAGGGTCGTTAGGCTTTGCCGGCCTTTCTCCGTTATCGCGTATATTTCCCGGGAGCGCAGGCGAGTTGCCGTGGGGAGGGCGGTTTTGATGATTGCACCGATGGGCTGGATATAATAATCTGCTACCCATTTTAGGAAGGCCAGTAAATCTTCGGAGATCGAAACCTGATCATCCAGAATCTGCCGGATGGGCAGGATCTTTTTTTCGGGAGGGAGCTTTTTGGCAGGACCGAGGACAAAGCCCGAGATGAATCTCCGCCCGAAGGGAACGATGACTCCTTTCCCAGGAAGGGCCGCAAAGCGCATCTCCCCGGGAACCTCGTAGGTAAAAGTCTTCCGCATCGGGAGGGTTACGGCGACTTCCACAAAACGGTTCATTGCTTCCGGATCGCGGATTTCGG
>CAYQWO010000423.1:0-3899 GCA_964421095.1 uncultured Syntrophaceae bacterium | reverse complement strand
GAATTGTGGGGGTCAAAGGGTACGGGGGGGGTGTGATCGGCCGATACTCGAACCGGTCAGACCTGTTCCCGGGCGTGGAGATGTTTCATACCTTGCGAGTGAATCACCCCACAGGCTGGTTTTACACGACTAAGGCCTTGCGGACCCTTTGCGACATCTGGGATAAGCATGGGAGCGGACTGACGAACCTGCATGGCTCCACCGGGGATATCATCCTCTTGGGAACTACCACCGACCACCTGCAGTCCTGTTTTGACGACCTTTCTGACGCCGGGTTTGACCTGGGTGGTTCAGGTTCTGCCCTGCGCACCCCCAGCGCCTGCGTGGGCCCGGCGCGTTGCGAGTGGGCCTGCATTGATAGCCTGGATATTTGCTACAGCCTCACCATGCATTTCCAGGATCAAATTCATCGCCCGATGTTTCCTTACAAGTTCAAGATCAAAGTTTCAGGTTGTGCCAACGACTGCGTGGCTTCTATCGCCCGCTCGGACTTTGCCATCATCGGCACCTGGAAGGGAAAGATCCAGATCGACCCGAAGGAAGTGCGCGTCTATGCCGCCTCCGGTCTGGATGTCAAAGCTGAGGTCACCGACCTCTGCCCGACGAAGTGCATGACCTGGGACGAGAAACAGAAGAAGTTAAAAATTCAGGATGCCGATTGCACCCGCTGCATGCATTGCCTCAACATGATGCCGAAGGCCCTGCGCCAGGGGAAGGAAAAAGGAGCCACCCTGCTGATCGGCGGCAAAGCTCCCATCGTGGAAGGGGCTCTCCTCTCCTGGGTACTCGTCCCCTTCATGAAAGTGGAGCCTCCCTACCAGGAGTTGAAGGATCTGCTCGGCAAGATTATGGAGTGGTGGGACGAAAACGGCAAGATGAGGGAAAGGATCGGGGAGCTGATCAATCGCTTGGGCATGAGGACTTTTTTGCGAGCTGTGGGACTGCCGCCCGTTCCGCAGATGGTCAAGAACCCGCGGACGAGTCCTTATGTTTTCTTCTGGCCTGAAGAGATCAAGAAGGAGGTAAAGTGACATGGGAAAGACAGATATTGGCCCTCCCGATTACAGGAAATTTCTTCCCCCGGTGATCCAGAAGAATTATGGCAAGTGGAAATACCATGAAATCCTGAAGCCGGGCTTGCTGAAACACGTGGGGGAATCCGGCGATGAGCTCTACACGGTGCGGGCTGGATCGCCCCGGCTCCTGAGCACCGATCATATTCGGGAAATATGCGAGATCGCCGACAAATATTGCGACGGATACCTGCGCTTTACCAGCCGCCACAATATCGAATTTTTCGTAGCAGATCAAAGCAGGGTTAAACCATTAATGGCCGAGCTAAGAAGTAAGAACTACCCCCTGGGGGGAACAGGTCATTCGGTAACCAACATCGTCCACACTCAGGGCTGGGTTCATTGCCATACTCCGGCCACGGACGCCTCCGGCCCGGTGAAGGCGGTCATGGATGAGCTCTACGATTATTTTGTCACCATGAAGTTGCCCTCGCAGGTGCGGATTGCCTTGGCCTGCTGTTTGAATATGTGTGGCGCCGTGCATTGCTCCGACATCGCCATCCTGGGAATCCATCGCACGGTACCCAAGCCGGATCATGCCCGGGTGATGAATGTTTGCGAGATTCCCACCACGGTGGCCTCCTGTCCCACCGGGGCGATTCGGCCGGACCCGAAGACAAAAAGTGTGGTCATCAATGAGGAGAAGTGCATGTACTGCGGCAACTGTTATACGGTATGCCCAGCCTTACCACTGGCCGACCCGGAAAATGACGGCATCTCCATCTGGGTGGGGGGGAAGGTTTCCAATGCCCGGACCGCTCCCATGTTTTCCAAGCTGGTCATCCCTTTCCTCCCGAATAATCCCCCGCGGTGGCCGGAGGTGGTGAGGGCAGTGAAGAACATCGTAGAAGTGTATGCCAAGCATGCCCGCCAGCATGAGCGAATCGGAGAGTGGATCAACCGCATCGGATGGGAAAGGTTTTTCAGCCTGACCGGAATTGAATTTACGGATAAGCATATCGATGACTTTAAATTAGCTCCGGACACTTTCCGAACGACCACACAATTTAAATGGGGGTGAGAAGTGAGCGAGGAGCTGAAGAAACAGATTATGGACCTGGTGACAAATTCCAAGAGAATGCTTTCCGCCAGGGACATTGCTCGGTCCAGAGGGATCGACGCCGATCCGGGAGTGATTAAAAAGCTGATCACCGAGCTGGTCAACGAGGGAAAACTGGAGTACACCTCTTTCGGCGGAGCCTCCTTCCTGAAGATCGCTGGAAAAGAATGACGGGTTACTATCCTCGGTTGGTCGTCGCCGCGCTGAGAGGGGGAGCGGGGAAGACCACCCTTTCGCTTAGCATGGCCGCGGCCTGGCAGAAGCGGGGCCGGAAAGTGGTCCCTTTCAAGAAGGGACCGGATTATATCGACGCCGCCTGGCTTTCTCTGGCAGCGGGGCAACCTTGCCACAACCTGGATACCTTTCTCATGGGACGCCCACGGGTCCTACTCTCCTTCTTCCAGAAGGCCACCCCAGATTCCATCTCGCTGGTCGAGGGAAACCGGGGCCTTTTTGATGGAATGGATGTGGAAGGGAGCCACAGCACGGCTGAACTGGCCAAGCTCCTCAAGGCACCCGTCGTCCTGGTGATCGACTGCGACAAGGTAACCCGGACAGTGGCGGCGATGATTCTGGGATGCCAGTTGTTAGACCCGGAGGTGGAAATCAAGGGTGTAATCTTAAACCGAGTCGCCCGCAGTCGCCAGGAGAAGATTTTGCAGATCTCCATCGAGCAATCATGCCATCTGCCGGTCTTGGGTGCTGTGCCGCGCATAGAAGATCTTCCGTTTCCGGAAAGACACCTGGGGCTAACTCCTCCGCAAGAACACCTGGGTGTTCAGAGGGCCTTGGGGCGGGCGCTGGAAATTGCCGAGAAATGCCTGGACCTGGACCGTCTTTGGGAGATCGCCGGGCAGGCTTCTCCATTTCTGTCACCTCCGGAAGAGGTAAAGCCTCTGGCACGCTGGTATGAGAAAATTGCGGGGCCACCCACGATCGGAGTGGTCAAGGACTCGGCATTCCAGTTCTATTATCCGGAGAATTTGCAGGCTCTTTCCGACCGGGGGGCGAAGGTGGTCGAGGTAAGCGCAGTCCGGGAAAGGGAACTCCCTCCGGTGGATGGGCTCTACATTGGTGGAGGATTTCCGGAAACTCATGCCCAGCCCCTGGCTGAAAATGCGGCCTTTCGAAAATCACTCCGCGAAGCTGTGGATAAGGGGCTGCCAGTCTACGCGGAATGCGGCGGGCTGATATACCTGGGGGAAAGCCTGACGGTCGACGGGCGGAATTATCCCATGGTGGGCGCTTTGCCTGCGGCTTTCAGGATGGAGAAGCGCCCCCAGGGGCATGGTTACACCCTGTTAGAAGTGGAAAAGGAGAATCCGTTTTTTGCGGTGGGGAGTATTCTGAAAGGCCATGAGTTTCACTACTCGCGCGTGATCTGGCTAAGGGAGGCTGAAGCGTACCTCTCTTACCGGGTGAAGCGGGGCGTGGGCATCGATGGGACAAGGGACGGGCTCTGTCGTCAGAATGTTCTGGCTACTTACTCCCACCTCCACGCCCTGGGAACCGAGGGTTGGGCGGAGGCGCTCGTGGGCAGGGCAATGCTGTACCATGCTCAAAAGATTCCCAGGCTGGTGGCCGTTTGAGAGAAATGCTGAGATTCTTCAGCTTCTTGCAAAAGTCACATACTCCGTCATTCCGGCGAACCCCGGATCTTGTCCGGGGCAGGCGCCGGAATCCAGAATTGCTTTAAATCCTGGATTCCGGGTCGCGCTTCGCCCTGTACACCATGCGGTGCAGGGCTTCGCTTGCCCGGAATGACG
>CAYQWO010000422.1:0-3902 GCA_964421095.1 uncultured Syntrophaceae bacterium | reverse complement strand
CTGAGAAGAGTGAAAAATGAAGCTGGGTAATGGTCAACCGGGCGCCGGTGCTGACCCTTTGGGCAGCGGTGGTGGTGGAAGTTTTGGGAGGTCAAAGAACAGCGTCAGAAGATGCGCAAAGAAGAAACGGTGACCATTGACCTGTTACACCGTGCCGTCCCAGCGAAATATACGGATGAAGGGTTACGCGCGCTCAGCGGAGAAAGCCCCATTCGTCCCGATAGTGTGCAGAAGTATCTGGAGAGCAAGTTCGGGGAGGCCCTCGAAGACGTTTCTAATGCCATGCTGGGGCTGGCGAAGGCTTTGCCGCCCCCTGAACTGGGGGAGAAAGCTTACGCCCTGTACGAGAAATTCAGGCCGGAAATTCCTCCTGGCAAGAAGGGGTGGAGAGCCTCCGGCAAGCTGGACCTGGATCTCATTCACAAAATGGCTTCGGCCTGACCGTGAGGATCCTATAAAGATTTCTTATGGCTAAACCCCCCGGAAGCGGACCAAAGAGTTTCCTATTTCGCGATCTCGATACAAACATTCTTATTGGAACGGCCAGCGACCGGTATGACGGGTGGATTGGGCAGATTTATTCTGAGGGGCGGTATGAAAAAGGAATTACCCGAAGGAGCCATAAGGTCGGGAATAAGACCTTCAATGAAGAAACCCTCCCGGTCGAAAGCGTAGCGGAATACTTTGAGCATTTTCCCCTCCTCGAAATCGACTATACCTTTTACCGCCTGCTTCTGGAAAGAGACGGAAAGCCCACCCAGAATTTCCATGTCCTCAAAAACTATCGCCAGCACATGAAGGAAGGAGACCTGCTTCTACTGAAAGTCCCGCAGGTGATCATCGCCAGGAAACTCCGGAGAGGCGGCGGGTTTGCCGAGAATGATACCTACCTCAATGCTGGAATTTTCACTAAGCAGTTTTATGAGCCGGCAAAGGAAATTCTCGGCCCTAGCTTACATGGGTTCATCTTCGAGCAGGAATACCATGTCAAGAATGACCGGATCCCAGTTGCAAAACTGGCCCAAGATTTGGACGAATTCTTCAGCAAGATTCCCAGGGATACGCGGTATCATATCGAGCTCCGCACTGAAGCCTATCTAGTCGATCCGGTTTTTGAGGTCCTCAAAAAGCATGGAGTAGGATTGGTCTTCTCCCATTGGACCTGGCTGCCACCCTTGAGGAAGCAGTTTGCCAAGGTGAAGGGAGAGTTTTTCAACTCGGGCAAACAGGCAGTCATCCGGCTCATCACTCCTCTACGGATGAGCTACGAGGAATCCTATGCCAAAGCCTTCCCGTTTGACAAAATGGTCAGTGGCATGCTGGACCCGGAGATGATCGAGGATACCATCGGGATTACGAATGAAGCGATAAATGACAGGGTGCAGGTAAATTTTATTATCAACAACCGCGCCGGTGGCAACGCCCCCCTGATTGCCCAGAAGATGGCTGACAGGCTCCATTCGATGAAGCAGGAGAAGTTACTCTGAATTCATTTTTGTCAAGAGAAGCAAAGGATTCGCTTCATAGAAGCTTCTAATTGGTGCGGTGACAAGGGGGTTCGGGGCAGCTAATCTTAGCGCTAGAACTCCAGACGACGGAACAAATTCATTAGGGAAGGAGATGGAAATGCAGCATCTTCGCCGTGGAGAGACACGGAACTATATCCTGGGCAAGCAGATTCCGCCAGCACTCAAAGTCGAGCCCGGTGAAAGCTTTGTTCTTGAGACGGAGGATGCCAGTACGGGCATCTACCGGACGGAGCAGGACATTCCCAGCGCGGAGCGGTTGCATCCCTTCACGCAGTACGAGCCACGCCGGGCAAACCCTCTAGCGGGGCCGGTTTATGTTGAAGGTGTGGAAAAGGGGGACCTGCTTGTCGTCAATATTGAGAAGATTATTCCGTCAGCGCAGGGTGCGACCTGGATCACCCCCGGTTCGGGGCCTCTTGGGGACTCAAAGCGTTGGCCTGAGCTTGGTGAGCCGGCTGTCCACATAATCAAACATTTGCCGGGGCCAAGTGGTACGACTCGCGACGGCATAGCCATCTTTGATGAGAAGACAAACTGGGAGATGAAGCCTTTTATTGGGACCATCGGGGTTGCCCCAGACGTTGAGGTGGAAACAAGCATTACTGGGCAGGGAAAGTGGGGCGGTAACTGGGATATCCGAGACATGAAAGAAGGGACCAAGCTTTATCTCAATTCCTACGCTGATGGAGGCCTTCTCTTTGTAGGAGATGTGCATGGCGGGCAGGGGGACGGGGAGTGGACGGGAGTCGCTGACGAAACAGAGGCCGAGCTTACGCTTAGTTGCGAGGTGATAAAGAAAAAGAAGATCCCCTACGCCCGGCTGGAGAAGGCGGATACGATTATTTCCGTTTTCGCAGCACGCCCGATGGAGGATGCCGTCAATACAGCTATCATCAATCTGATTGACTGGATTGTTACGGATTACGGTGTCAAACCTCGGGATATTTATTTCCAGATATCAACCAACCCGGATTTTCGAATCAACGTCTACCAGGCAGTCAAAGGATTAAGGCTCGGCTACGTGGTTGGGGCAGAATACCCGAAGAAGTATTTACCGGGAAAAGGGATGGTCTCCTAGTCGAGCAGGGGAACATTTCTTCCGCGGCTGTCGAAAAAGCCCTCCAGATGAACTCTGGGCTCCATCCGGAAAGGCAGCAGCAGTTATTCCAGGTGCAGGTACCGGACACCTTTAAAGGTGGAAGGCGCTGTTTTTATTGAAATCGGTTAGCAATTCTTATTGGGCCGAGGGGGGATGTTGGTTCAAAGTGATCTTATTGTTCGGAAGACTCTATGGGTCGGTTTTCGAGCGTCAGGGCTTGGTCGCTGAATCGGGTGGTGAATGCGGAGGAGCGTTTTAATATGGGTAAATATATGCGATAATTGGTCTTTACACCGACGTCCCCTTTTTTCATTTTCCTTTTTTATTCGCTCATGCCGATTAAATGGAGGGAATGAGTGAAGATCAGATCTATTTATTCAAAAAGGTTCCCCTATCTCATCCTGTTTTTGGTTGCTCTGGGATGCGCCACCATTCAGGGAGTTTCCCAAAAAGGACAAGCTTATGAGGAGTGGTTGGTCACGTGCAAGGATTACAAGGATGTGGCAAAATGGCAGGAAAGGTACTTTGTTTATGATACCGAGAGATTAAAGGACAATATGCATCGGTCTATCACGAAGCAACCAAAGGTTCCTACGAGATCGCCCGAAGAGACTTATCGGCTTAAGCGGGGCGTTTGCATGGATGCGGCTGTCTTCTCCAAGGTATCCTTGAACCGTATAACTCCTGACTATAACGCCAAGATTGTTCATCTGTTTCCTGGTCCCCCTCCTTTGGTTGATCATTATGTGTGCGCTTTCTATGTTGATGGGAAGCTGTTCATCATGGACTATGGCACGACATCGAGAAGCACCATGGGAACGCATGGGCCTTTCAAGGATTTGGATGACTATGTGAATAATTTTTATTTGAGGTATCATCGTCAGCACCGAACCCTGAAATGGTACCGTTTTGGATGGCCACCCTGGAGATCCTTTGAACCTTGGTGATTTATGGAAAAGGGTGGGCGGAGGGGACGTTGGTTCTGAATTGACTTGTAAAAAGGGGACGGATCTATTTTCTTTGCATTCTTATTCCAGCAAGGGGGGTTAGGCTACGAGAGGAATGTCCAGGCTGGCATGGAAACTGAGCAGCACCGGGGGCCGGAGCAAAGAGGAGGGGTAGGGGCGCTGACTTAATTTTTAAGTCACGTCTTAGGAAGGTTCCCATGGCTGAGAAGAGTGAAAAATGAAGCTGGGTAATGGTCAACCGGGCGCCGGTGCTGACGCTTTGGGCGGCGTTGCTGAGGTTAGGAAAAGCTATGGCCCTGCATATTC
>CAYQWO010000421.1:2296-3909 GCA_964421095.1 uncultured Syntrophaceae bacterium | reverse complement strand
AACGGAAGTGGCAAGAGTGTGTGGCTGAGGATGGTGGCTGGAAGCCTTTGTGCCCTTAACACGCCAAAGTCGTTAGCTCTGGTACTTATCGACCCCAAGCGCAATGCTTTCTCCGCGCTGAGCAGTTCGCCATTTCTTTATCGCCATCGCCCCATTGTGTTTCAAGCGGATGATATTCTACCATTGTTAGATGAGTTGGCGCAGGAGATGGGAAATCGCTATGTTCTGTTTGAAAGAAGGCAGGTCAAAGATTTAAGAAAATACAATGAGGTCCAGGCCGAGCCACTGCCCCGGATCGTTTGTATTTGCGATGAATATGCTGATCTAATCTTGGCGGATTCCAAAAAAGGAAAAGAAATGGAGGGGAGAATTGCCCGGATCGGCGCGATGGGCCGGGCCGCGGGGATTCATCTCCTTCTGGCCACTCAGCGACCGAGCCGGGAGGTGGTGAAAGGTGTGATCCGGGCAAACATGAATGCCCGGGTGGCGCTCAAGGTGAATGAGAAGCTTGAATCCAGAATTATATTGGAGCAAAATGGGGCGGAGACCTTGTTAGGCAATGGAGACCTTCTCTTTAAAGACCTTGGACCAGCCATCCGGCTGCAATCCCCGCTTATTTCTGACGAGGACCTCAAGCAAGCTGCCAGGTGCCGGTAAGCCCTGCCCAGCAACACTTTTGGATATTGGGGAAGCCCCGTCCGCCATCATTAACTCAACAGGTGCATAAGAATTCCACCCCGGAAAAATAAACTTGACAAAAGAATGAGACTCTGTTTAAAATAAGGTCAAGATGATCAAAAGAGGAGGTCATCATGAGCAATATGGAGTATAGCGTGGCGGAAGCCAAGAAACATTTTTCGGAATTGCTAAGCCGGGTCGCTTTCCGGGGCGAGCGGATTACCATCGCCAAGAGGGGAAAGCCCTTGGCGATGCTTGTCCCGCCCGCCGCAGAACCCGGTTCGGATCACCCCAGTAAAGTGGAAGGATGGCTGGAAAATAGCGATCCCCTCTTTAAGATCGTGGATCAAATCGTTAAGAACCGCGAAAAACATGTTCCCAGAATAATAAAGTCACGAAAGGGATGATGGATGTATCTGATCGACACGAACGTGTTAAGCGAGCTCATCAAGCGAACCCCGAATCCCCATTTCATGGCTAGGCTTCGTTCCACGCCTGCCGATGCCCTCTTTTCGGCCAGTATTTGCATTATGGAACTACGATATGGGGTGTTGAAGCGGGGAATTTCCGCAGACCTCTGGACCAAGATTGAGCGGCAAATTCTCGCAAGGATTGGGATCTTGCCCTTCTCATACAAGGAAGCCATGAAGGCAGGGGAATTGATCCATCATCTATATTCGATCGGGCGTCCCATTGGGATTGAAGATATCATGATTGCTTCAATCGCCTTATGCAATGCATTGACGGTGGTGAGCGCTAACATCAAGCATTTTTCCCGTGTTCCTGGCCTGAAGACAGAAAATTGGTTCCAGTAGTCCATATTGCCCGCGTTATCCTTGATCTCTGCACCTTATTCCTCGTTCCTCTGATCGGTTACCTTGGACCGCCCATCCGGCTGCAATCCCCGCTTATCTCTGACGAGGAGCTGAAAGGAG
>CAYQWO010000421.1:0-2196 GCA_964421095.1 uncultured Syntrophaceae bacterium | reverse complement strand
GTTTCATCTCTTTCGAAAACTGTATTATGGATTTCAAACGTCTTTTGCCCATTTATTTGGGAGCTTTGATCGGGCCCATGGGTGGGATTGGGATCATTACCCTCCTCCCCGTGCTGGCCGAGAACTGGAAAATCAACATCCAGTGGATCTCTCTGACGGTCACCCTTTACATGATTCCCTACATCTTCTTTCAGTTATTCTCTGGATCCATCGCCCAGATCTTCGACACGCGCCGGACCCTTCTCTTCGGGTTTGGTGTTTACGCCCTTGGTGGACTCCTCTCTGGCCTCTCCCCGAGCCTCGGGACCCTGGTCGCCGCCCGGTTCATCCAAGGATTTGGCGCGGCCTTCATTGCTCCCGTCGTTATGGCCCTGGTGGGCGAAATGGTCGGCCCAAGGCAGCTGGGCAAGGCGATGGGGTTGCTGGGTGTTACATACACGATCGGAGTGACCATGGGGCCACTGATCGCAGGAGTCCTGGAGGTGTCACTCGGTTGGCGCTGGTTCTTTTTCTTCCTCATGGCGTTATCTCTGGTCGTCGGGATTCTTTACTGGGTTACGGGGCGAGGGACGGAAGGGGCAAAGAAAGGACCGGGAAAGATTTTGGATGCCCTCCCCCTGGTAAAGCGATCCTATTCCGATCCTGACGTAAGATTGCTAAGCTTAGCTGCTTTCTCGTTGTTCATGGGCTACATTGGACTGATGACGTTCGTGGCGGATTATCTGAAAGTTACGTTCTCCCTTCCCTCGGATGAGACTGGATTCATCCTCTCGGTCACTGGCTTTTTCGGGATCATATTCTCGCCGACTGCCGGGATCTTGGGGGATCGCTTTGGCAGGAAACCCATCGCGCATGGGGGCATGGCTATTATGGTCATTTCCATTCTGGGGCTGGAGCTTGTTGAATATACCTTCAGCAAATACCTTCTGCTGTTTGCCTTGTTTGGTAGTGGATCGGCTACCGCCTGGACTTCCCTGAACACCTTGGCTGTCCAGGTAGTCCCTGATTTGCGCAAACCCGTGGCTTCGGTATACAACAGCATCAAGTTTACCGGGTATGCCCTCGCGCCGTTGATTCTATCATTCTTGTATATTCCCTTTTCCATCTCCGCTGTGCGCTGGACTTGCATCGCCTGTATCCTCATGAGCCTGGTCTTCACCTCCCGAATCCGCAGCCAGATGGCCTGAAGACGTGGTAGAAAAAAATTTTATTGACTTGGGAACCGGATTGTGTAAAATAGGTCTTAAATCTTAATGGGGAAAGATAATGAAGGCCCTGATCCAAGAAGACAAGAAGCTGGGCAAGAAGCGCGAAGTCAAGAGGCTGGGCGTGCCCACCGCTTTTGGGATGCCTTGACTGAGCTCCACTGCGCAATCATCCTAAGAGCCATGGGCAATCCCCATGGCTTTTTATTTATTATGCGGGCAGGGATTTTCAAAAAATTTTTTGCTCGTCGGCCTGATTCAGTATTTCTAATAAAAAGGAGGAGACGCCTATGCAACCAAAAACCTGGGCAGGATGTCACATTCCGCTAATCACCCCTTTCCAAGATGACTATTCCATGGACTGGGACGGCCTCAAAAAGCTGGTGGATTATTTCATCGAAGAGGAGAAGTGCGACGGCCTGGTACCCTGCGGGACGACCGGTGAGTCTCCCACCCTGACCAACGAAGAACACGACAAAGTGATCGAAATGGTGGTCAAACATGCCCGGGGGCGGGTGCCGGTGATGGCCGGAACAGGGTCCAACAGCACGCAAGAAGCGATTGAAAGGACCAAACATGCCGAACACGCCGGCGCTGCCGCCAGCCTGCAGGTCTGCCCCTACTACAACCGGCCCACTCAAGACGGGATCATCGCCCACTTTGAGACTATCGCCAAAGCCACCAAGCTGCCCCTTTTCATCTACAACATTCCCTCCAGGACCGGAAGGTTGATCGAAGCCAAAACCATGATCGAACTCTCCAAGATCGACAACATCATCGGGATGAAGGATGCCTGCGGGGACATGATGGTGACCATGGATATCATGCGAGGGACCCGCGCCGGATCTAAAAAATTCTATGTTCTCTCCGGGGAAGATGCCCTGACTTTCTCCATGATGTCCCTGGGCGGAGATGGCGGGATTATGGCCGTGGCCAATGTCATCGGCAAGGAGTACCGGGAAATGATCCACCTGATGCTGGCCGGGAAGAT
>CAYQWO010000420.1:0-3910 GCA_964421095.1 uncultured Syntrophaceae bacterium | reverse complement strand
GTTTTACCGCAGAGGTCGCAGAGAACGCAGAGAAAATTTATATCAAAAAAACAAAATCGAAAATATCAAGCTTGGTGAACTCGTAAAAAGGCCAAATGTATGTCTTTCTGTCATTCCGGCCAAAGCCAGAATCCAGTCCCGCTCCGAGCGGGATTTCAAAGGGTTATAAATTAATTGCACTCCGGTTTTCACCGGAGTGACGACCTTTTACGAAGCCATCAAGTTTAATTCACTACTTTTCTTATGCCTAAATTTTCGCCATATTTTTCTCTGCGCTCTCGGTGTGCTCCGCAGTGAAAAATTTTTTTTGCTCGGCCAGCCGCTGGCTCACCCCGGGAAACTCATTCAGGTTTGTGTGGGGCAGGAACATGGCCGCCACATAATTGTCCATGAAAGATGGGCTTTCGCTCAGCTCCACGTTGGTCATCATCCGGCAGATGCGCTCCCCATCATCGAGCATCTCGTTGCAGAAGGAGATTAGCCGCGCTCCCAGCAGAGAGCCATTGCCGATGAAGAGAAAGCGATTGAAAGGCAACTCCGGCAGAAGCCCGATGGTGATAGCCCGCTCCACATCGATGAAGGACCCGAATGCTCCCGCGATGACCACTTGCTCCAGATGGCGGACCGAAAGGCCCACGGATTGCAGAAGGGTCACGTAGCCAGCATACATGGCTGCCTTGGCCCGGATGAGGTTGTCGATATCTACTTCCGTAATGGCGATATCTGATCCGATCGCCGTATCTTCTTTATACGCCAGGACATATTCCATTCCATCCGGCCCCGGGCGAATGCGCCGGGTGGGCAGGTCTGTGTTAAATTTTCCTTTTGGCGAGATCACGCCCGCCTCCAGGAATTCCGCCACCAGGTTAATCAGCCCTGACCCACAGATTCCCTTGGGCTTGACCATGCCGATGGTCAAAAGCATGGGCTCAAAGGTCACGGGATTGAGCCGAAAATCCTCGACCGCCCCCAGGGTGGCCCGCATCCCGTGCTTGATCCCCCCACCCTCGAAGGCCGGGCCAGCTGAACAGGCGGCCGTCACCAGCCATTCCGAATTTCCGATGACAATCTCTCCGTTGGTGCCGATGTCTATGTATAAGGTCAGCGGTTTGCGCTGGTAGATACCCGAACCCAGAATGCCCGAGACAATGTCTCCTCCCACGTAGGAGGCTACCGAAGGAAAAGTGTAGAGATGCACGTGTTCGCCTACTTCCAATCCCAACTCCACGGCCCGCACCGGTGGGATATAGTTGGCCACCGGGGTGTACGGGGACTCCCGAATGTATTTCGGGTCCAGGCGCAGCAGCAGATGGGTCATGACCGTATTGCCGGCGGCGGTCATGTGGGAAATTCGGGCCGGGTTAATTCCCGATTTAGCCACCACCTCACGAACGATTCCGTTGATCGTCCCGACCACACTTTCTTGTAGCTTTTTTAAGCCACCAGGCCGCTGGGCATAAACGATCCGGCTGATGACGTCATCCCCGTAACTAATCTGGGCGTTGTAATCTGAAGCTTCAGCCAGCGTCTGCCTTTTATTTAAATCCAGAACCTGCCCCCAGACACTGGTCGTTCCAATGTCCATCACGATGGAATAGTGTTCCTTGGTTTTATCTCCCGCTTCCAGGTTGATCAGTTTGGACCGCCTGGAGCCGCGCAGCTGATACTCGCCCAGCTGGGATTCCATACGCGTCTGCACCAGAGTGGCGGTCACTTTCCAGTCCGCCTCTCGCAGGGTATAGGGTAACCTCCTGAGCAGGCGGGAATCCACCGAAATCCCTTCCAGGCCATATTGCTTCTTCAGCGCCAGAAGCAGGCGCGAAAGGTCCGAGCGATTGTCCTTGACCGTTGGCGGGTCCATTTCCACGTAATGCTTGCGCAAGGCCGGGCTGAAGCACCAGCCCAGCACCAGGGATTCCAGCTCCTGGTGAGAGACCTTTCGGCCGGCGCTCACCCGCTCCCGGGTTCGGGCAATGAACCGTCTGTCCAGCTCCGACTCCACGGGAACGCGCACTTCCAGGTCGCTTAGGATGCGGGTTTGGCAGGCCTGGCGCATGCCCCGCCAAAACTCCTCTTCGGAGATCTTCGGCCCGCGGGCGCTCTCGACTTCGCCCTTCTCGATCAGGACCCGGCATTTACCACATACACCTTCCCCCCCGCAAGAAGCTTGGATATAAACCCCCGCTTCCATGGCCGCCCTGAGCAGATTTTCGCCTCGGGCGACCTGAATCTCTCTATTGTGAGGTTGAAATCGAACGATCACTTCGTTTGGGGGAAGCTTCCAGCTCCTTCTCCTTTGTTAATTTATTTATACCCCAATCTGCTTGAAAAGAGGATGATCCAACTCATACCCATCTATCTTCATTCGGCTACCGGCATTGGCTCTGGAGAGCGCTCCTCGCCCCATCCCTCTTCTTGAATGATCTTTTCTGCAATTTCTGAAATTGCCCTTTTGACTGTCGGAGAACAATCTTCGTCAAAAGTAAACATATCTTCCACTTGAATGGCATAAATCTTAATCTCTTGGGGGAGGGGTAGCCCCAGTTTTCTCCCCAACTCCATAGCAGTGGCCAAATTTACATCGTGGGGCGAGGTGAGCCGGATCGTGGTTTTCAGGTCATTGAGATCGAGTAGAAAAATCTCCCCCGGCCTTCTTCCTTTTACTTGGATACTATCGATGAGCACAACCTTGGTGTATCCCTGGATCAGCTCCAACAGATCCAGCCCGGCTGTGCAGGCCTCGGTCACTTCGATCCACGAGGAATCTACTCGCCGGTCAACCTCTCGAGCCACTTTGATTCCCACTCCGTCATCCCGGAGTATGGGATTGCCCAGCCCCAGGAGGAGGGTTTTCATCGCTTGAGCCTCTGGAATAGATTCTTTTGGGAATCATAGATCCGTACTTCCAGGGGCATCTGCCCGGGAAGCGTATGAGTCGCGCAGGCAAAACAGGGATCATAAGCCCGGAAGGCCATTTCTACCATGTTGAGGAGTCCTTCCTTCACCTGAAATTTTTTAATCAGACTTTGGGCCGCCTTCTTCACCGACATACAGATGGGTCCGTTATTATGTCCCGTGGCTACGATGAGATTCACCTTGGTAACCATCCCCTCCTCATCTGTCCAGTAATGGTGGAATAAGGTCCCCCTTGGGGCTTCTACACACCCGACCCCTTCGGTCGGAGTTGCGGTGGGAAGGGCCCGGATCTCTTTGCTGGTGATCTTTGGGTCGCTGGCCAGTTCCAATAACCTCTCTGAGGCATACATCAACTCCACAATCCTCGCCCAGTGGAAGGCCAGGGTGGCATGCGCTGGTTTCTCTCCCAGTACTTCAAACATCTTCTCATAGGCCTTCTGGGCCAAAGGAGTCGGCAAGCCTTCGGTAGCATTCAATCGAGCCAGGGAATTGACCCGGTATATTCCACTATCGGCCCCATCGATTAGACCCTTCCATCCTACATTTTTGAGGTAAGGAAACTTGAGGTAGGACCAAGGCTCAACGTGTTCGCCGATATGATTCAAATAGTCCTTGGGGTTGAACTTGGCGTATTCTTTCCCATGCTGATTCACTACCCGGACATCTCCCTCATAAAAATTTAGGTTATTATTCTCATCTACTGTCCCCATGTAGTAGGTCTCATGTCGGTAGGTATTCCCAGTGATCAATTCCTTATAAGTCTTGTTAGCCAAGATCAGGTCATCTACCAATTGCAGAGAGAATTTGGAGATCTCCAGGAAAGATCGCCCCATCTCTTCTATCTTTTTTCTTTCTTCTTCACTCAAGGCTTTGGATACTCCCCCCGGCAGATTGCATACCGGATGGGTAGCCTTGCCCCCGATCATCTCCTGGATCTTCTGAGCATACGCGCGATTCTTGATCACGGCACCGCCGATCTCCAGCCCTACTTTTT
>CAYQWO010000419.1:0-3916 GCA_964421095.1 uncultured Syntrophaceae bacterium | reverse complement strand
TAGTGGGAGTCGGAATCTGGGTGGCGCTCGTCAAATTCGAAACGGAAAAACCAACCCTGCAACTTCTGATGGATTCCCAGTATGTCGGCCAGAACCTTACCTTTAGGGTTGAAGACCAGAAAAGCGGCGTGGCGGAAGTTCGCGTGGATGTGGTCCAACAGGGGAAGACCACGACGCTTCTGTTAGAGCGTTTCCCCAAGGAGACTCATCGCGTCGAAAAAACGCTCCTCATGCGCCCTTTGCCCCCGGGCCTCAAAAATGGGGAAGCTCAAATCCGGATCTCTGCCATAGACTACTCCTGGAACAGAGGCAATCCGGTGTCCCTGGAGAAAAGCGTAATCATCGATACCGTTCCTCCCCAGTTGATGGTATTGGGGGCCCAGCATTATGTGAATCAAGGCGGGACCGGCCTGGTCACCTACCAGACATCCGAAGACACCCCAGTGAACGGAATCCGGGTGGGAGATCTCTTTTTCCCGGGCTATTCTGTGAGTAAGAATCAATACCTGGCTTATTTTGCAATTCTATACGACGCCCCTGCGGAGGTGCCGATTTCGGTAATGGCCGAAGACCGGGCGGGGAACCAGACGAAGGCCGTCTTTCGTCCCACCATCAAACGGAAAGGTTTCAAACATGACAAGATTCAGATTACAGAAACTTTTTTAAAAAACATAGTCCCCTATTTCACCGAGCGAAACCCGAATCTTAAGGGGTCGCTGCTGGACATCTTTCTCGCCATAAACCAAAAGCAGCGCCAGGTTGATCATCAAGAAATTCAGAAGCTCTGTCAGCTTACCGAACCCCAGCCATCATGGTCAGGTCCGTTCCTCAGGCTTCCCAATTCCAAACCCATGGCCTCCTTCGGCGAAGATCGGACGTATTGGTATAACGGGAAGCAGGTTGACCGCCAGGTTCATCTGGGAGTGGACCTGGCCTCCACCGCTCATAGTCCAGTGCCGGCGGCAAATTCGGGAAGGGTGGTCTTCGCCGGGCCGCTGGGCATCTACGGGAACACGGTCTTGATCGATCATGGCTGCGGCCTGTTCAGCATGTATTCCCACCTCAGCCAGATCGAAGCCGAGGTCAAAAGAGAAGTGAAGAGGGGAGAGAAAATCGGGCGCACCGGCGCCACGGGGTTAGCCGGGGGTGACCATCTCCATTTCAGCATCCTGGTTCATGGCGTGTTCGTGAACCCGATCGAATGGTGGGATGAACATTGGATCAAGGATAATATCGCGAAGAAGTTGTCCTGATGATTTTTGACGTTTCTTTGGTCGATGTTGTAGAGAGCTCATTTTCTCGAGGCGCTCTCTTGCGGAGAAAAGATATACCTTTCGCTTACGGAGCATAATTTCTTATATATTCTTGAACCCGCACCTTCCGAGCGGTGTTCTCAGAGCTCATATAACGGATCTTTCCGAAGACGGGCCTCTCCGGACCCCACGGCCGGTCATAGCGGCCCAGGACCCAGAAAATACCACTGTAGGAGTTGGGGTCCCGGCCGTCCAAGCTGTACTTGTTGTTTAATTCAATCATCACCCGAAGCGCTTCTCTGGGGGTGGGGGACCATTCCAGGATTTTTTTGCCCCAGAGCATGCGCAGGTAATTGTGGAGTCGTCCCTCCCTGAGCAGCTCCATCTGAGCTGCGTTCCACAGAGGGTCGTGCGTTCTCCCGGCTTCCAACTGCTCCTGATTATATAAGTAAGTCCGGCGATCTTTGAGGTGGTCGGACAGGGTCTTTAGGGCCCAGTTGGGCAGGGATTCGTATTGATCATAATCTTCCTTAGTGGAACACATGTTATAACCCAATTCCCGCCAGGTGATCAGCTGGTCTAGAAACACTTCTGCGGAATCACTGATTCCCCACCAGCCGCGGCGGCTACCCGTGGCCTTGGAAGGTAAGTTTTGCACCGCCCGCCCTTCCTGTTGCATGAGGTCCCAGAAGAGTTGGTGCACAGATATATGCCCGAAGTGGAGGTAAGGGGAAAGCCCACTGGTACCCTCTGCCTCGGGTTGATTGCGCGAATCCAGGTACCCCGCCAGCCGATCTTTAAGGAATTGTTTCCAAACCGCTTGCGCAGCGCTGGCCCCCCCGCCGGTTTCGACCGTGCCCACGGAATGGTCAATAGGCAGGGTTTTCAGGAGTGCCGGATCGCCGGCCAGCATCCGGGATGATGCTCTCGGCCAACGTTTCTCAACCTCCGTCGGCAATGCCCCCAGGGGCCGCAGACCTGCTCGGGCGAGAGGATCTGCCTCCGGAAATTCCGACAGATGAAGTTTCAAGTTCTTCTGCAAAAACCGCCGGAAAGAATAGGCTGTGGTAAAGGGTTCTTCTGCTGCCCTCAGTGGTAAAAGGCCGTTCGCATCCACCTGGATGAGTCGAACAGGGATTTTTCGGGCAGCGGCCTCGACCATGCGGGGGAGGAAAAATTCCGGGAAAGCGTCGGTGATAACCAGGGAAGCATAGTGGGCCAAGGCCACAAGAAGGCCTTTACCCGCACCCGGAGCCGGCTCCACATATGGATAATAAAGTACGCCGGAATGTTTCAACCGTTGGGCATTGCCCGCCATACCATCGAGGATGAAACGGTGGAGGCGGTCGCTGGCCCATTGATACCCGCAGCGCAGAGCTTCGAGAATTACAAGGCCCTTCTTTAGCTTTTGGGCCCACTCGACCGCTTCCTGCAAGCTGAAATTCCAGGTAGTGCGGCGGTTGGCGATCATCCAGTAGAGGACAAAATCACCCGCAGGGTTGACGGGCCCCTGGTTGCGGACCTGGATGCGCAAACCGGGAACCGGACTCAAAGGGATTCTCCTTTAACCTCTTTTGCCTCGGGCCTTCTTAAATTGGGCTCCCTTTCAACCCCTGCAGTCCTTTTACGTACCAAATTTCACCCAGATGTTCGGAACCGTGCCGGAGGACGACCCCTCCGATGACCTGGTAACCGCTCTGCTTCCCCAGGAACTGATATTCTTGAACCGGCTCAAGGTCTGCTTCTTTCACTACACCCAGATAGGCCTCGGTTGCCTGAAATACATGGTCCACATACTTCAGAAAATCTTGCAGACTGGGGATTCGGATGGAGGCAGCCTGTTCGGCCGTCATGCCCGTTCCTTGAGCCCTGGGGTCCATGCCGAATTTTTTATCCCATCCTTCCGCATTCCAAACCGGAGGCTTCTTCTGGAGCAAGAAGTTCACCACTGAATCCTCGGTCCTTACTGTGTGCCAAAGCATGAAGGCAATAGAATTGCCTTTTCCTAAAGGCCGGAAATGGAGCTGCTCATCATTGAGGTCCTTGACGGCATCTTTGAAATCTTTATGGAGACTTTTCAAGGATGAACGAAAAAAATCCAAAGCACCCATTTTCCTCTCTCCTTTCTGACTGAAATAGAAACGGTATTAAAATATCGTTCCCCTTCCCAAATCCCATCACCTATTATCAAAATGAAAAGGAGGCAGTGACAATCTCACCACTGAATTCCTTTCTTTTTGAGATAATCTTGGGCCGCTTTGTTTCCTAAACTCGCCGCCTTTTTGAAATCTTCCAGAGCTCGTTCTTTATTATTAAGTTTCAGGAAGGCATGAGCCCGAAACAGAAAAGACGGAGAGAACATCGGATCGAGTTGAATCGCCCGGTCATAGTCTTTGAGGGCGTCTTGAATATTATTCAATGATGCAAGGGCCCGTCCTCTATTAAAATATGCACCTCCAAGCCTGGGGTCGAGCTCAATTGCTTTATTGGCATCCTCGAGTGCTTGTTGATATTTGGCCAACCAATAATAAGAGCCACTGCGATGGCTGTATGCCGATGCGTATTTCGGTTCAAGTTCTATTGCCCGGGTAAGGTCCTCTATGGCCTTTGGGTAGTTGCGCAGGCCATTATAGGCCCATCCTCGGCAGTTAAAACCCCATGGA
>CAYQWO010000418.1:0-3921 GCA_964421095.1 uncultured Syntrophaceae bacterium | reverse complement strand
CTCTTAGACAGCTATATCGGCTTGTGGCTTTTTGATTAAAAGCTCTACCTAAAAACAGCAAGAAATGTGCCAAAGGTTTGATAATAATTATTTTAAGAATATATTCAATAGATTATCTTAATAAAGCCCATTTAAGAAATTGTGGCAACGTTGAGCTTTTTTGTTAAAGAATATCAGATCTATTGACAGGAATGTCAAAAGTTCGTTATTGCTCTTCCAGCGCGCAGGGGGGACGGTGGACATCCGAAGCTTTGACCCCGCTTTCTGCTAATGATGCCTATCAGGTCATATAGCGTCCCCCGTTTACAAAGATCGTCTGCCCGGTCATGTATCCATTTTGGGCCACCATCACTACGACATCAGCAACCTCTTGATTGGGATTCCGAATTCAGAATCTTGACTTTCTTCAACCGATTGGTTAGAAAAGAATGTGATTATAAATTTATGCGCATCTATGAATAGCGGAAAGCCTGGTCCGAAGAATACCGACGAATTAAGAGGATAAAGATGGTCTTGAAAGGAATACGGGTTTTAGACATCTCTACGCTGATCGCTGGGCCTTACTGTACCATGATCCTGGGAGAGATGGGGGCAGAGGTCATAAAAATCGAGCATCCTCAGGGTGGAGATCCCGGCCGGGCGATGGGGCCGCCCTACGTGCAGGGTCAGAGCGCCTTAGCCCTCAGCATGAACCGGAACAAGAAAAGCCTGACCCTTGATCTTAGCAAGGAGAAAGCCAAGGAGATTTTTTTCGGCCTCCTGCGAGATTCCCAAGTCATAGTGGAAAATTTTCGTCCGGACATCGTCGAGTCCCTGGGGCTGGATTACCAAACCCTGAGCCAGGATCAGCCGGACTTAGTATATTGCTCTGTGACCGGGTTTGGCGAGCAAGGCCCCTATCGGATGAAAGCTGGCACTGACACGATCTTCCAAGGGATGGGGGGTGTAATGACTGTTTCGGGGGAACCCGGCGATCCCCCGCTGCGCCTGGGCGTCCCGATCGCGGATGTCAGCACCGGGGTCTACGCCGCCCTGGGCGTAATGATGGCGCTATACCATCGGTCCCAGACCGGCAGAGGGCAGAAGGTGGAAATTTCCCTCCTGGATTCCCTTATCGCCTTGCAAACTCCGCGAGTAATGGAGCATTTCGTCACTGGCGAAAACCCTCTTCTGACCGGACGATGCAGCCCATTTGGGGCCCCCATCCAATTCTTTGAGACCCAGGATGGATACATCAACCTCTCCGTTTTTCTCGATAAATTCTGGCATAAACTTTGTGAAGCCCTGGAAATGAATCATCTGGCCAATGATCCGAGATTCGCCAGGAATGCCGACCGTATGAAAAATCGGAAGCAACTGGAAAAGATACTCGGCAAGATCTTTCGGAAACGGACATCGCAGGAATGGCGAAAAATTTTGGACCAGTATGATGTACCCAACGGGCCGATCAATACCTACAAAGACGTGTTCCAAGATCCCCAGGTGCAGCACAATAAAATTGCCGTGGAACTGTCGCATGAGGTCCTTGGACCTTTGCGATACGTAGGCCTTCCTTTCCACCTGACGGACACGCCGGGCAGCCCCCAGAGCCCCCCGCCAATGGCTGGTGAACACACGACCGAGATCTTAACTGGCCTGGGGTTCTCCAAGGAGGAAATTGCGAAGTTGAAAGAAGAGGGAGTTATTTAAGGGAGAAAGACATGGTCACGAGAAAATCAGCAGAGATTCCTCCCTTTATCGTCATGGAAGTCATGGAGAAGGCCGCAGCCATGGAGCGGAAGGGGGAAGATATTATTCACCTCGAAGTTGGGGAACCGGACTTCGACACTCCGGATTGCATCAAAGAAGCTGCCATACGGGCCATCCGTGAGGGAAAAACCCATTACACTCACAGTATGGGCCTGCTGGAGCTGAGGGAGGCCATCGCGGAATATTACTTTGGGAAATACGGCGTGGAGGTCAGTCCCGAACAAATTCTGGTCACCTCGGGGACCTCTCCGGCCATGCTGCTGCTCTGCATGAGCCTGTTGGAACCAGGGGAGGAAATCATCCTCCCGAATCCCTACTACGCCTGCTACCCCAATTTTGTGCGCATGGTCGAAGGAAAACCTGTTTTCGTGAAGGTATTCGAAGAGGAAGGTTTCCAGTACAGGCCCGAGGAAATTAAGCCGCTCATCGGTCCAAGGACGAAAGCGATCTTCGTCAACTCTCCAGCCAATCCTACGGGAAACCTCACACCGCCGGGGCGATTGCAGGCCATTGTCGAATTTGGGAGAACGGTCGTTTCCGATGAAATTTACCATGGGCTGGTATACGAAGGGAAGGAACATTCCATCCTGGAATTTACCCGGAACGCCCTGGTAATCAACGGCTTCTCAAAGCTTTTTGCCATGACTGGCTGGCGCCTGGGATATTTGATTGTCCCCCCTGAATTTATCCGCCCGCTGCAGAAGATGCACCAGAATTTTTTCATCTCAGCCAATGCCTTCGTGCAGTGGGCCGGGATTGCCGCCCTGAAGGAGGCCGGTGCAGATGTCCTGCGGATGAAAAATATCTATGACACCCGCAGAAAATATATTATTCACAGGTTGCGAGAACTGGGGTTCGGGATTACTGTAGAGCCCACGGGGGCATTTTATGTCCTGGCCAATGCCAAAGGCTACTCGGGGAACTCCTTCGATTTTGCTTTCGATATTCTGGAAAAAGCCAAAGTAGGATGCACGCCGGGGATTGACTTCGGAACAAACGCCGAAGGGTACCTGCGCTTCTCCTATGCCAACTCCATCGAGAATATCGAAGAAGGCATGAACCGACTGGCCAGGTATTTGAGAGAAGACTGGAAACCGAGAGCCAGGGAAAAAGAGATTCCGTGAAAATCGTCTCTGCCGAATTCGTCAAGAGCGCGACAAAGCCCTCGGAGTATCCCCCGGGAAATTTCCCCGAGGTGGCCATAGCCGGAAAATCGAACGTGGGTAAGTCTTCGTTGATCAACGCTCTGGTGAATCGCAGGAACCTGGCCAAGACCAGCTCCCGTCCGGGGAGGACCCAGGTGATCAACTTTTTCCGGGTGAACGGGAAGCTCTCCCTGGTGGATCTTCCCGGGTATGGATACGCTAAAGTTCCCCTTGAGGTCCGGAAGACCTGGAAACCCATGGTGGAGAGCTATCTGCAGACCCGCCAGGAGATTCGTTTGGTCATCCTGATTTTGGACGCCCGCCGCGGAGCCTCGGCTCACGACCTGGCCTTATTGGACTGGCTGGATTACCACCATATCCCCTCCTTGATCGTCCTCACCAAGGCCGATAAGCTTTCGCAGATCGAAAGGGCCAGGGAGGAAAAGGCCCTGGCGGAGCGGCCCCTTCTCTCCGGGAGAAACCTCTTATTCTTTTCGGCAGTCACGGGAGAGGGCAAAGAAGAGATGTGGAGGATGATTCAGAAGGCCTGCGGATGAACTGGCCGTAAAAATTCATTTATACTTCTTCTGAAGAATTTTGATCAACCGATCCGGATGGTTCGTGATAATCCCGTCTATACCCCATCCCACG
Organism: uncultured Syntrophaceae bacterium; assembly: GCA_964421095.1. Classification (GTDB taxonomy): domain Bacteria; phylum Desulfobacterota; class SM23-61; order SM23-61; family SM23-61; genus CAYQWO01. The sequence goes on along the minus strand of CAYQWO010000418.1, from coordinate 376 downwards.
AACTGCTCCATTTCTTCTTCGGAATTGACCGTATAGACGTTGACCCTCATTCCTTCCTGGTGAATTTTAGCGATTTTGTCTTTGGTCAGGTAGGAGTTTCGTAAGTTTAATATGGAGAAAGGGTTTCCCCTGGTGATCTCCGGAAGGTAATTCCAGGATCTATTGTAGAGCAAGGCCACCCATACACGGGGATCTCTTTCTCTAATTCGTGCGAGCGCGGATGGGTAGAAAGATGAAAAGATCACCTGGCCGGCCATCTTGGCCTTTTTCACCTCTTGCAGAGCCCGGTCAGCTAAGTCTGTGATTGCATATTGGCCGAGGGATTCATTTTTTATTTCAATATTGACCCGGATTCGTCCCTTGGCCAACTCCAGAA
>CAYQWO010000417.1:1963-3939 GCA_964421095.1 uncultured Syntrophaceae bacterium | reverse complement strand
AGATGACTTTTCTTCCGGGACCCTGAAATCACAGGACATTTTAAATATACCAGCTTTTTGGCCTTCAACTAATTTGGAGAGGTAAGATGACCCTTAATTTTTAACTCGGAGGAATCAGCGTGCTCTAAAGGGGATCATGGCGGAGCAAATCATACAGCGGGCAGGGGTTCTTTCAGGAAGTATTTCTGGCGGATATATATAATTGCGAAGAGGACGTACCCCACCGCATCGGTATACAGGCCGGGTTTAATCAGAAGAACTGCCGCGGTAACTAAGGTGATCCGTTCCCATGGTTTAAGCTCTTTCACAAACCATCCCATCATTCCGGCGGCCAGGGCCATAACCCCAAAGGAGGCGCTGACCACAGAGGTAATGATGTCAAAGGCCGACCCGATGAAGAGCAGAGAGGTACCGTATACGAACATGAAAGGGACGATGAAACCGGTGGCCGCGATGCGCATGGCCCAGAGGCCTGTGGGCCACAGACTGGCACCTCCGATCCCAGCGGCGGCGTAAACCGCCATGGCCACGGGCGGCGTAATGGCCGAGATGGTGGAAAAGTAGAAGACAAACATATGAGCGGCGATGTTCAGGACCCCCAGCTTGATCAAAGCGGGAATAAGTAAAGCGGCCTGGACGATATAGGCCGGGGTGGTCGGCATGCCCATGCCCAAGACAACTCCGGCCAGCATGGTCAGGATCAGAGCGGGGATGAGCGATTCCCCCGCGATGAAAAGGACAAGGCTGGTGAACTTTAATCCCAATCCTGTAAGGTTGATTACCCCGATGACAATGCCAGCGCAGGCGCAGGCCGAGGCCACCGCCAATGTATTTTTAGCGCTTTCTTCCAGGGCTCTGAGAATCGTCCAGAATCCCATGCGGGTTTCTTGGCGAATGGTAGCGAGGACGACGACGGCGACCGTGGAATAAATGCAGGCGTACATGGGCGTATACCCGGCCGTCATCATATAAACGATGATGCCCAGGGGGATAAACATCTGTCCCCGGGTAGCCAAAACTTTTTTCAGGCTGGGCAGTTCTTCTTTGGGAATTCCCTTCAGCCCCATCCTCCCGGCTTCGAAATGGATGGACATAAAAAGGGCGAGATAATAAAGAAGGGCGGGGATTAGCGCGTAAAGGCAGATGGTAATATAGGGGATTCCCAGAAACTCCGCCATGACGAAGGCGGCTGCGCCCATGACCGGGGGCATGATCTGGCCGCCGGTGGAGGCGGTAGCTTCCACAGCGCAGGCAAAGGGGGGTTTGAATCCCGTGCGCTTCATCAAGGGAATGGTCAACCAGCCATCCACCATCACGTTGGCCACGGCGCTTCCGGAGATGGTGCCGAAAAGGGCGCTGGAAATGCACGAGATTTTCCCCGGCCCTCCCCGGGTCCATCCGGTGATGGACGAAGCAAAGTCCATAAAGAGCTGGCCAGTTCCTGATTTCTCTAAGAACGTACCGAAGATGATGAAGAGGATGACATAGGTTGCGGAAACCCCCAGGGGGATGCCAAAGATTCCTTCCGTGGTCATGTAAAGCTGATCGATGACGGCCTCGGTAGTAAAGCCGGAATGGCGCAGAAGACCGGGAAGGTAGGGACCAACATAAGCATAGATCAAAAATACAATGGCGGTAATGGGTAGGGCAGGTCCAATGACTCTTCGGGCCCCTTCCATCAAGAGGATCGTGAGGCAGATTCCCAGGGTTATGTCTAAGTTACTCAACGGATGGACATAAGGGTACCGGGTGATGAAGTATTCGTATTCGTAGAAAATGTATCCGATGCTGGTCAGGGTCAAAAGGATCAGTAGGCCGTCGGTCCAGCGAAACTTTCTTGCCCATTCTTTCTTGGAAAGGGGATAGAGGAAATAGATCAATAAAAGGGTGAAAAGAAGGTGAACGGATCGGTGCCATAAGGCTTCGGGGGTTCCGAAGTACCCTGCGTAAAGGTGGTAGACGGACATGGCTATGCC
>CAYQWO010000417.1:0-1863 GCA_964421095.1 uncultured Syntrophaceae bacterium | reverse complement strand
AGTTTGGCGCTGATGATGAGATGGGTGAAGAACCCGAACGTGGGTACGTCGTAATCCACACCCTGGTACGTCCCTTTGGGTATCAAGCGCCGGATGTAGCCAGCATTAAGTTTTTGCATTTCCTTTATTTTATCCTCGGGTAAAATGAGCAGGCGAATTTTGCGGGAGGAAGCCAGGTCCATCACCGAAGAGCCAGGAATCGTGGTGCAGAACAGCCATCCATCGCAATGGCCATCTTTCATCAGGCCCACGGTATCGCTATAGCCTACATGGTGGACTTTCGACATGTCTTTGTAGGAGAGTCCGTAGATTTCCAGAACCTGCCGGGCAGCAAACTCACCGGTATGGCCTTTCGGGCCAGGCGAGATAACCTTCCCCTTTAGGTCCGCGACAGATTTGATCCCCAAATCTTCCAGAACAACGATCTGGAAATATTGGGGATAAAGGTTAGCCAGTTGCCTCATGTTGGCCATTTTTTGCTTGAAAGGCGGCCGTCCATACACGCCATCCACTGCGGAACTGGAATTGGAAAAGCCGATTTCGCATTTTCCAAATTCCACAGCCTCCACGTTGGCCACTCCCCCTCCTATGGTTACAGAAATGGTTACCCCAGGAATTTCTTTCTGGACGGCATCCGCAATGGCTCCCCCCAGAGGATACCAGGAGCCTCCCATAGGCCCGGTCATCATCTTCAGGTCGAATTTCTGGGCGAAGGTTTGGTCCTCGGAAAACCAGAATAGGGAACTGGCCAGCAAAACCGTTATTAAACAGATCACTCGTTTCATGGAACCCTCCTTATTTTTATTGGAAATAGATCGAAGAAGTAGGAGAAAGATAGCAAAATATTAAACTTTAAGCAAGCTCTAATTCTCTCTAGCCAGGAAATTCGGAATTCGTATCGCTAATTTCGGGATTCTATTCCGCAATCCGCATTCGGAAATCCGCAATTCAAAGGCGTTCCATCGCCTGCCGGCAGCGGGCCAGGATCGAGAGGACCTCGAAAGGCTCCTCGATCAGCGGAAAGGTGGGTACCCCTCTGGGTTCGAGAAAGGCTTTGGCGGCCTCCATATGTTTTTTCTCTGCGCTGAAGGTCACGTAGATCGGTTTTTCGGGGTATTTGCGGGCCAGTTCGACGATAAAATCCAGGCAGGGCACGCCGGTGTCGTCGGTAATCAGCATGATGGGGACCACGGCGTCAATATTTGGGTCCTTAAGAACGGCTTCCGTCCCCTCCCGGTACGCCCCCTCAACTCCCTGGAGATAGGCGGAAGGCCAGATGTCCACGGGATTGCGCATGCGGATGTATGGCGGGCTAATTTCTTGTAACCGCTGGCGCGTCTTTTCCTCAACGTTGGGCACTTCCAGGTCCCAGAACTTGCGGCAGAGGTCCGTCAGAACAACCAGCATAGCGCCCGAGGGCGCCGAAAAACTCACGCGGTTACCTTTTGGGAGGGGCATACAGGCTAACGCCTTGGCGGCCAGGAAGAGATGGGAGTATTTATAAACCCGGACGATGCCCGCCTGCCGCAAGGCGCCATCAATGACCCGATCCTCCGCCGCCATGGCGGCCGTATGAGCCACCGCCGCCCGCGCTCCCTCCGCCGTACTCCCTCCTTTGAGAAGGACCACGGGCTTTTTCCGGGTCACCTCCCGGGCAATCTCGAGGAACCGCTTCGGTCTCTTGAAACTTTCCAGGTACATGAAAATGGCCTTCGTCTCTGGATCTTCAGCGTAATACTCCAGTACCTCGTTTTCATCTACATCCACCTTATTGCCGAACCCCACAACCCGCGCCACCCCAAAATTTTCACCGGTGATGATGTAGCGCATCGTGTGGGTGGCAAAGTTTCCCGTCTGGGCGAT
>CAYQWO010000416.1:0-3939 GCA_964421095.1 uncultured Syntrophaceae bacterium | reverse complement strand
GCATTGCTCTTGGCCAGAACTCCCCTATCCACCCACATAGCATCCTCCAACCCTACCCGGGCATTTCCCCCCATCAGAAGGGCATGCGTACACATGGGGATCTCATTTCTTCCCGCGGCACAAACTGACCAGACAAAATTCTTTTCTCCAATTAGCCGACGGGCCGATTCATAGAGGAAGACCAAATTCTCTACGGTGGCGGCCATCCCGCCCAGGATGCCGAGGACGAATTGAATATAAACCGGGGTTTTAAAGAGGCCCCGTTCGATCATGAAAGCCACATTGTTGACCATGCCCGCGTCATAAACTTCCAGCTCGGGCTTCGTTCTATTTTCGTTGAAGATGTTGCTAAAAATTCTCATGGATTTGAAGGTGTTCGGGAAAATCAAGTCTTCGGTGAACTCCAGGTATTGTTTCTCCCAGGGGAACTTAAAATCTTTCATCCTTTCCAGCAGAGGGAAGAGAGCGAAATTCATCGACCCCATGTTAAAAGAAGCTAACTCCGGCTGGTAAGTGGAGACCACGCCCACCCTTTGTTCAGGAGTCATTCCCAGGCCGCCCCCTGTTGTGGTGCAGATAACCATATCGCCTTTGCTCTTCACCTTAGCCAGAACCTTCTTGAAAAGTTCCAGTTCAGGGGAAGGCTGACCGGTCTCGGGGTTGCGCACATGGATGTGGGCCACGGCGGCTCCGGCCTCGTATGCTCGAACCGCATCATCCGCAATCTGATCGGGCGTGATCGGCAAGTATGGGGTCATCGTCGGCGTGTGTATGGACCCGGTGATGGCTGCTGTGATTATCGCTTTGCTCATGAAGATCTCCTCCTTTTCGAAGATAGATTCGTACTTTCAACTTCAAGGGGAATCCCTTTTGCCTTTTAGGAAGATTCGACCCCTTCCTCCTTTACCATGAATAAGAACTTTCTTCAACCCTCTCTCTTTCCTCGGCCGCAATAAGCTTTGATTATCTTCTCGATCACCCCGGTGCTGGAGGCTCCAGCAACTAGGGGAACCCGCACGACCCGGCCCCCAGTCTTTTCAACCATTTCCCGGCCGACGATGCGGGACTTGGGCCAATCTGCTCCTTTCACCAACATATTTGGCTTCAAGGCTTCGATCAGGGCTAAAGGGTCGGGTTCATCGAAAAGGACCACGTAGTCTACGAACTCCAGAGCGGCCAGAATCTCCGCCCGCTCCCCCTCTGGCACGACGGGCCGTTTTTCCCCTTTGATCGCTCTTACCGACCGGTCGGAATTCAGGCCGATAATTAGGACATCCCCCTGGTTTTTCGCCTTCCGCAGGTAGCGTACATGACCCACGTGCAGGATGTCGAAACAGCCATTGGTAAATACGACCCTCTTGCCCTGGCTTTTGAGCTGCGCCACGATAGCTCTCATTTGAGCGAGATTTTTAATTTTTTTATTTCTCATCACCAGGTTCTTTAAACCTTCACCACAGAGCATCCCGCGAAACGCGGGAAGAACACAGAGAGAAATAAAGGTGAATCATTAGTATTTGGAGGTGAGCGAATTCTACCATTGCTCTGTAAGGTTTGCAACTCCAAAACCCCCCTACTTTCTGCATAAAAATGTTGACACTTTATCGGCATTGTGATATTTGGAAACAAGGTAACTGGGTGGAAATAAAAGATGATTCTCATCATTCTCAGAATAAAAGCGGATAGGGGATAATACTATTATGATAGAGGTTCGTTTTCATGGCCGCGGGGGACAGGGGGCTGTAACCTCTGCGGAAATGGTCGCACTGGCAGCCATCGAAGAAGGGAAGTTTGCCCAGGGATTTCCCAGCTTTGGCCCGGAAAGAAGGGGGGCGCCAGTGGTCTCTTTTGCCCGGGTGGATGATAAGCCCATCCGCCTGCGTTCCAAAATTTATCAACCGGACGTGGCGGTGGTCTTGGACCCGAGCTTACTGAAGATCCTGGATCCGTCGCAAGGCCTGAAGCCCGGCGGCCTGCTGATCATCAACACAAATAAATCGATCGAGCAGATCCGGTCTGAATTCGGCTATGAAGTGCGCGTGGCCGTGGTCGATGCGGATCTGATCGCTCGTGAAGAGTTAGGCCTTCCGATTACCAACACGACGATGCTGGGGGCCTTGGTTCGGGGAACTGGCATTGTGCAGTTGGATTCTATGATTCCACCGCTAAAATCCCGCTTCGGGAGGGGAGCGGAAAGGAACCTTAAGGCGCTCCGTCGAGCTTACAACGAAACCCATCTGAACAGTTAATCCAGGCCGGGAACGCTCCCCAATTTTTGATCCAGATGGATTGGGTGGAAGAGCTTGAGATCAGGGTGCGTTTGATGGAACAACGGGAAACAACTTAAAGATCGGATTGAGGAGAAAAGCAGTGGCCAAACCGATAGATCAATACACCTGGAAAGAGATACCCATCGGATGTGTAGTCACCGATCCGGGTAACGCCCGGGAATACAAGACCGGCGACTGGAAGTCGCAGCGGCCGGTGGTGGACAAGACCAAATGCATCAAGTGCGGCGTCTGCTGGGTCTTCTGTCCGGACGCGGCCATTTACAAGACCGAGGATGGTTATTATCTGGCCAACCTGGATTATTGTAAGGGCTGCGGCATCTGCGCCCGGGAGTGCTGGACGGGCTGCATCTCGATGGTGGAGGAAGAAAAATGAGTGAGAAGCGCGTAGGAATGGAAGTCTCCATCGCCGTTTCCGAGGCCGTGCGGATGGCCAACGCGGATATCGTTGCCGCCTATCCCATCACCCCTCAAACCCATATCGTGGAACACCTGTCTGAGCTGGTGGCCGACGGCAAACTCGACGCCGAGTTTATCCCGGTGGAGTCGGAACATTCCGCCCTGTCGGTTTGCGCGGGCACTTCGGCGGTCGGAGCCCGCACCTTTACGGCAACCAGCGCTCAGGGTCTGGCCTTGATGCACGAGATTCTTTTTATCGTCTCGGCCATGCGTTTGCCTATCATCATGGCGGTGGCCAACCGAGCCCTTTCCGCCCCCCTGAGTATCTGGAATGACCACAGCGACGTCATGGCTTCCCGGGACTGCGGCTGGATCCAGATTTTCACGGAAAGCGGGCAGGACACTTTCGATCAAACCATCTGCGCCTTTCGCATTGGTGAAGATCGTCGGGTGCTCATGCCCGTGATCATCAACCTCGATGGGTTCACTCTCAGCCATGTGGTGGAGCCGATAACCCTGGTCGATCAGGAGTTGGTCGATAAGTTCCTTCCCCCCTACGAACCGGTCTATACCCTCCACCCAGACAAGCCCCTGACCATGGGCGCTTTTGGCGTGCCCGAGGTCTATGCGGAAGCGAAGAAAGCCCAGGATGTCGCCCTGAGAAATTCGTACCCCGTGATCCTGGAAATCTGGAATAAATGGGGGGAGCTGACCGGCCGGCATTATCACCCGGTGGAGACGTACCGGATGGAGGGCGCCAAGATCGCCCTTCTGACCATGGGCAGCTTTGGAGAGATCGCCATGGAGGCGGTAGATCGGATGAGAGAAAAGGGGATTGCGGTCGGCCTGCTGAAGCTGAGACTCTGGAGGCCTTTCCCCTTCGAAGAGATTCGCCAGGCCGCTCAGGGGTTGGAAATTCTGGTGGTCCTGGACCGGGCCATTTCGTTCGGAGGGATTGGGGGACCGGTATGCTCGGAGATTAAGGCGGCCCTTTACCAGCAACCGAAACGCCCCAAGATCTTCAGCTTCATTGGGGGTCTCGGCGGCCGCGACGTGCCTCCGGAACAATTTGAAGAGATGGTCCAGCAGGCCATGAAGATGAAGGCGAAGAGAAAAGTAGAGGAATTTATTACCGTCGGTATCCGAGAATAAGAAAATAGAATACCGAATACAGGGGCCAGGCCCGCTAAAAGCGGGGTCAGGAGTCAGAAGAAAAGAATGGAACGGAGCTTAAAATGGACAAATACCAGGTCTA
>CAYQWO010000415.1:0-3947 GCA_964421095.1 uncultured Syntrophaceae bacterium | reverse complement strand
GGGAACCTGATCGATGGTCTTGGCTGGCTGGCCCTCCACGATCGGCCCAAAATGCCAGGGAGCGTCCACATGGGTTCCGGCGTGGCTGGAACAGGAGACTTCATCGTTGGCATAGAGATTCGAGGTGGGCAGTAACCTTAGGCTGATTCCATACCTTTTCGCCAACCTCCTGGCCCCTTCCTCATGGGTGATATGGTCTACGGTAATGTCATACCTTTCCATGCTCTGCGACATGATGGGAACGCTGAGGTCGAGGAGCTCGGGCATTTTCGTCAGCGTTCCTTCGCCTTCGAAAGCCACCGCCCGCGCCCATCCCCCGGCGCCCTCTTCTATTTTTATGGGGAACATGGCGACCTTGAACCCAAAGGGTTGGGGCAGGCTCTTTAGATGGGAAAGCTTTTCGGCATGGATGTATTCCCTCTCCCGTCCTGCATAGTGAACCGGGAAAAAGGCCTCCTTGTTGCCCTTCTTTAATTCTTCCACCATCCTGGGAATCGGGATATCCAGGGTGAAGGCATCCGTCCCGATCAGTTTGATCCCCTGGTCCAGCAGCCACAGGAGCGATTCCTTGACCAAGCCCGAGGCCATTTCCGCAAACCTGGGGTCGTCTTCATAGTCTTCCGCTCCTGTCCGGATCAGGACGATGTCCCTCGGCTTCAGAGTATAGTTAATCCGTTGGAGCTCTTTTTTGAGATCTTCTATCAAGATCGCTTCTCCCGGCTTTTTCCCTTGGCTGAAGTCTAAGAGCACCCCGTTCCCATAGCACCATTCGAGGGGAACCTGGTCGATCTTCTTTGCCGGTTTGCCAGCCGTCGTCGGTCCAAAATGCCAGGGAGCGTCCACGTGGGTGCCGGCATGACTCAAGGTGATGACGTGATCGTTGGCCCCAAAGGGCGCGACCTGATCAGTGCGCAGACCCAGAATCTTCGCCCGTCTTCTTTGGCTTTCCGCATGGCTCAGATGGGTAATTTTCACCTCATTGGGTTCCATACTGTAATTTTGCATGGTGTAGCTTAAATCTCTTATTTTGACCACTTCTTCACCCTCCTGAACGAGATCTGGCCCCGCCCCTTTTCTCCGCCCTTCGCTGGCAACCGAATTTCAGGTTTCCGTTTCAGCGAACTACTAACTCTCTTTCATGGGGATAAAGCTTCTCGCACCCATCCTTCCTGACCAGCAAGGTGTACTCGATCTGAAAGCCGCCCAGGCCCAATTCTCCGTACGGCACTTCAATGCTGATCACCATTCCTTCCTCGACCTGGAGGTCATAGGTTCCTGGAAGGAAGGGACTTGTGGCCTGCATCGGCTTCGTGAAAATCGGATAATCTCGGGCTTCAATGCCGATGCCATGGCCACAAAAATGGGCCAATTTAGTGTAATCCCGAATGCCTGCTTTTTCCACGGTCGCGGCCGTCTGCTCGAAGAGCTTAGAAGGAATGGCTCCCGGCTTAAGGAGTTCCATAGCCTTTTCCATGCCGGCCTCAATCGCCCGGTAACAGGCCTTCTGCTTCTGAGTCGGAGTTCCCAATACAGCACAGCCCCCAGCGTCGGCGTGATATTTATGGTAAATGCATCCCCCGTCATAACGGAACATATCCCCCTTCTTCAACTTATATCCGGCCCGCGGGTGATGGTGTCCGTAGGACATGATGGTCATCGAAGATTGGCTTCCCGAGGCGGTATTCCAAAACTCAAAAACAGCTCCCTCCTTGGCGATACACTCCAGAAAATGTTGGGTAAGTTCCTCTTCGGAGACGCCCTCGGCAAGAGCGTTGAGGACCGATTGGGCGGCCCTTTCGTTTAAAAGGCCCACGGTCTTAATCCGCTCCAGTTCCTCCGGGGTCTTGACCATCCGGATGACCCGGAACAATTCGAAGGCATCTAAGATCGTAGCCTGGGGCACACCACTGATGATCTCCTCCCGTGTGGCCGGGTAAACATTTTTCTCATCCAGCCCGATCCTTCCTCTCTCCAGCCCTTTCTGTTTCAAAGCCTTGACGATCGCTTGCCCAGCTGTCGGGGCGGCTTTCCCTCGATCATCCAAAAACGCTTTATATCTTTTTTCCCCTTCGCTCAAGGTGCCCCCGGGGTACACGAAGTAATAAGGATTGCCAAAGGTGTAAACTTCAGGCATCCAGGATGGATACCTGGCTGCCCAGGCAATGTCGCCTTTTGAAATAATCAGGGCAGGGGAGATATCTGCCCTTCGGGGAAAAAGGGCAAAGCTTTCCACGTTGAGGAAGCGGTACATGTAAGGAAGGTGACTCTGAAAATCAGCCAGGTAGCTTACGTTCTCCGGGTGGGAGGCAATGACCGCGTCCAAATTGAACTCTTTCATTTTCTGCAGCATTCTTTCCTTATTCAGCAGCATCAAAGGTCTCCTTTCGCCAGACCTGATTCTTAGTTATTTATCAAACCACACCTTTTTCATCCCTCCCCCGTGATACCCGAACCACGTGGCCATACCTGCACCAAACCCTTTAACATAATCCCGGTAGGCTAGAGGAATAGCTGTTCTCCCTCTCTCCATTCAGGCCATTTGCGTGGGCCTCTGGATCAGCTCAAAGATAACGCCACCGATCCGATCTGAATCCAGGTAGGCAAAGCCGCTGCCATCTTCTCTGGTGAATCCCTGGATGACTTTCAAACCCCTCTTCTCGGCCTCCTGCACGCCCCCCTTCAAATCCTTTACCAAAAACCCCAGATGGTGCAGCCCCTCCCCTTTGTCCTTAAGAAATGCTTCATGAATGGTCTTTCCCTCGATGAGTTCGATGAGCTCAAAGGTAACGGGGCCCAACTGGGCAAACGCCCGCTTGCCCCGATATCCCGCTTTTTCGCCATAAAAGGTAGCAGTAGGATAATTGACCTCTCGAATCTCAAAGGGGCCGATGCCAAATACTTCCCCATAGAACTTTACAGTTTCATCGATGTTCTTGACAACGATGCCCACCTGAAAAATACTCGCCGGATCAAATGGACCGATTCCTTTGTTCGGCATGGGCTTACCCCCCATCCTTCAAGCAAAAAATTCTGAAACAGGAGAATCCTTACCTATCCAGCAGTTGCCGGGGATCCTCCAATACTCTGCGGACGTGTTGTAGAAATTGGGCCGCGATACTCCCGTCAATGGCCCGATGGTCATAGGAAAGGCAAAGATACATCATCGACCGGATGACGATGGCCTCATCCCGCACCACCGGCATCTTGGCAATCCTCCCCATCCATAAGATGGCGCTCTGTGGCTGATAGATGATGGGTGTGGCCAGCACGGCTCCGAAGACCCCGGGATTTGAAAGGGTAATCGTTCCCCCTCGCAGGTCCTCCAAGGAAAGCTTCCGGTCCCTGGCCCGCAGAGATATTTCTTCCAGCTCCTTGGAAATTTGCTTAACGCCCTTCGTTTCCACCCTGCGGATTACAGGAGTGATCAGCCCCTCCTGAATCGCTACCACCACCCCAAAATTAATATACTTTTTTATTACCAGGGTGTTATCAACGATCTGGGAATTGATGACCGGAAAATGCTCGATCCCCCTCACCGCCGCCCGGATCACAAAAGGAACGTAGGTCAGGTTAATCCCCTCTTCCTTCCACTTCGCCCCAATCTCAGCCCGCAATTCCACCAGCTGACTCATATCCACTTCAGCCACCGTGGTGACATGCGCCGCCGTCCGCACGCTCAGTGACATCGCCTCCGCAATGGTCTTGCGCATGCCCACCAGCGGCAGGACTTCCTCCAGTTCCGGAATTCTCTCTTCCGGCCTGGGCCGTTTCTGCATGATGTATTTTTCCACGTCCTCCTTGGTGACTTGCCCTGCCGGCCCTGTTCCGACAACCTCAGCAATATCAATCCCATGCTGCCTGGCTAAGTTCTTTGCCGCCGGGAAAGCCTTCACCTCCCCTGGCGCAGCTTTCTCTCTCCTCACCAAAGGGACCGCTCTCTCCTCTCC
>CAYQWO010000414.1:0-3994 GCA_964421095.1 uncultured Syntrophaceae bacterium | reverse complement strand
CCATGGTCGGGTACCTCGTTTACCGCCTCCTCAGCCGGGGGGCCAAGGCGACATCGCGGCGCAGGTGGATCGCAGCAGCCGCGGCCGGATACATCGGCCTGAACGCGGCAGCGGTGACGACAGCCGTCATGTTTGGCCTGCAGCCGCTATTGGCCAGAGGACCCGATGGGCGGCCGCTGTATTTTCCCTATCCCCTGGAGGTAGCGCTTCCCGTCATGGCCGTTCAACATCTCCTTTTCTTCGGCATCATCGAGGCGGTCCTCACGGGCTTGCTGATTATCTACTTTCAACGCTCTGACCCTTCTTTACTGGAGCCAGTAATGTCAAGAAAGTCATGAAAGACCACTCTGAAGAATACAGAAAGATAAAGGAAGCCCTCCCCCTTGAGGGGGGAGGGAAGAGGGTGGGGGTGAAAGGACTGGCAAGAGATGCCCTTTTTACCCCTCACCCTGACCCTCTCCCCCTGTATAGACTGGGGAGATAGGTAACAGTTGTTCGGAGACATAGGTAACAGGTATAAAGCGGCATATCGGATAGTAAGGAGGGGTAAGATATGCCGTGGAAAGAGGTTACTCAGATGTCTCTGCGACTCGAGTTTGTCACGATGGCTAGGGTTGGAGGAAGCAACATAGCCGAGCTTTGCCGGCGTTTTGAGATTAGCCGAAAGATTGGCTACAAATGGTTGAAGCGCTACCACCTGGAGGGAGTGGAAGGTCTTCGGGATCAATCGCGACGGCCCAAGAGTAGTCCGGGCCGCACTCCGGTTCCTGTCGAAGAGGTGGTTTTGGCCGTCCGTGAGCAACATGGCACCTGGGGCGGACGGAAAATCAGGACCCGCCTTGAGGCGTTGGGTCAGAGCGAGATTCCGGCAGCGAGCACCATTACGGAGATCCTCAGGCGTCATGGCTGCATCGACTCTGAAGAGTCCCGGAAGCATAAAGCTTGGCAGCGGTTTGAAGCAGAAGCCCCCAACGAGCTTTGGCAGATGGATTTCAAGGGGCATTTTGAAGCCGCCGAGGGGCGATGTCACCCCTTGACGGTGCTGGATGACCATGCCCGCTATGCCTTGTGCCTTCAGGCCTGCCCGGACGAAAAAGGCACGACGGTCCAACAGCATCTGATGGGGGTGTTTCGCTGGCATGGTTTGCCCCGCAGGATTTTGGTGGACAATGGTTCGCCTTGGGGTTCGGATGAGGAACATCCCTATACGCCTTTGACGGTTTGGCTGATGCGGCAGGGGATTGAGGTTTGGCATAGTCGTCCGTATCATCCCCAGACGTTGGGAAAGGACGAGCGGTTCCATCGGACGCTGTGGGCGGATGTTTGGCAGTATTGCGTGGGATTGCCCTTGGGAGCGTGTCAGGAGCGTTTTGAGAAGTGGCGGCAGGTGTATAATTTGGAGCGACCCCATGAAGCGCTTCAGATGGCTGTGCCTGCCAGCCGGTATATTCCCAGTCCGCGCAGTTTTCAGGAGATCTTGCCTCCGGTTGAGTATGGTCCTGGGGACCATGTCAGGAAAGTCCAGCAAGGGGGCAAGATCAGTTATCGCAACCGGGAGTATGAAGTTCCCAAGGCGTTTTATGGGCAGCCGGTCGCCCTGCGCCCGACCGCCCAAGATGAGCTGATGGATGTCTTCTTTTGTAGCCAAAGGATTATGCAACTTGATCTCAAAAATCATACGCAAAAAGTGTTACCCATGTCCCCGAACGTTTGTAACCCTTGACTCCGGTCTATACACCCCCAAGGGGAGAGGGGAGATAACTTTTAAAAATACGGGCTAATTGAAAAGGAGACTCCCATGGAATTTCCGGATGAGCTCTATTACTCCAAAGAACACATCTGGCTAAGAGTCGCAGGAGGTCGGGGCAAAATTGGCATTACGGATTACGCCCAACAAGAGTTGGGGGAGATCGTCTTCTTGAGCCTTCCGGAAGAAAATTCCCTGATCGAACAGGGGGATGTCTTCGGCACGGTGGAGTCTTCGAAGACGGTCGCCGATCTGTACGCCCCGGTGAGCGGGGAGATCGTTTCGGTCAACAAGGATTTGGAGGAAGAACCCACCCTGGCCAACGATGACCCTTACGGCAATGGCTGGCTGGTGATGGTGGAGATCGATGAACCCAGTCAGCTGGACGATCTGCTCAGCGCTGCTGATTATGAAAGATTCCTGGAAATGGCGGAGAAAGCTCAACCGGGAAAGAACAAATCTGCATGAATTTCTTGACAAAACAGGCGAAGGTTGTTAGAAAATTGGTTAAAAGATCTCAGGAGAAAAATTGAGCCGATAATCAAGGGGCGGATGCGGAGGGAGGAATGAAAATTATCCAAGAGGCGTTAAGAAAAGGGCAGAAGACGCTTTCGGAATATGAATCCAAGAGACTGCTCAGCGCGTATGGGTTCCCCGTGGTGCGGGAAAAGTTAGTCAATACGCGGGCTGGAGCTGTCAAAGCAGCCAAGGAGATCGGGCTGCCGGTGGTTCTCAAGGGATGCTCGCCGCAGATCTCTCACAAGACCGAGAAGAAATTGATCGAGGTGGACCTGCGCACGCTCAAGGAAGTACAGAGAGCCTATGATGAAATTGTCGAGCGGGTGGGGGATACACCCCTGGACGGGATTCTGGTTCAAGAAATGGTCAAGGGGTCCCGGGAATTGGTCATCGGCATGATCCGGGACGCCCAGTTTGGTCCCTGCGTGATGTTTGGGCTGGGGGGGATCTTCACGGAGGTGCTGAAAGACGTCTCTTTCCGGATCGCCCCGCTGGAGCGGCGGGATGCTCTGGAGATGGCGCAGGAGATCAAAGGGGCCCCCGTGCTGGGAGCCTTCCGGGGAATGCCCCCGGTGGATATGGAGCTGTTGGTTTCCATGCTGATCAACGCCGGGAAGCTGGGGCTGGAACTGGAGGCCGTAAAGGAAGTGGACGTCAACCCCTTGATCATCTGGGGGAATAAGCCCGTGGCCGTCGATGCCCTCGTGGTTCTCGAGGATCAGGCGAAAACCTAAACGCAGGAAGAGAGTCGATGGCCAGCACAAACGATTTAGTAAACGAAGCCCTCTCGGGGTCCGTACGAGCCTTGGCCAAGCTGATCACGATGGTAGAGAACGAGATGCCCGGGGCCACGGAGGTTTTGCAGCAGCTGTATCCCAAAACCGGGCACGCGTACATTGTCGGGATCACTGGTCCTCCGGGTTCGGGCAAGAGTACGCTCACCGACAAGATTACCAAGGAGCTGCGCAAGAAAGAATACACCGTGGGGATTGTGGCCGTGGACCCCAGCAGCCCGTTCAGCGGGGGAGCTCTTCTGGGGGACCGGTTGCGCATGCAGGAGATTGCCGGCGACGAAGGGGTCTTCGTCCGCTCCATGGCCACCCGCGGAACGCTCGGGGGACTCTCCAAAGCGACCGCCGATACAATCAAGATCCTCGACGCTTTTGGAAAAGATTTTATCCTCATCGAGACCGTCGGGGTGGGACAGGATGAGGTGGACATCGTCAAAACTGCGGACACCACCCTGCTCATTTCTGTGCCCGGCCTGGGGGATGAGATTCAGGCGCTGAAAGCGGGGATCATGGAGATCGGGGATATCTTCGTGGTCAATAAAGCCGACCGCGAAGGCGCCGATCGGCTGGTGACGGAGCTGAGCCTGATGCTCGACTTGAACCCTTCGGGCATTCCCTGGAGGCCCCCCATCATCAAGACCATCGCCACCCTGGGCGAAGGGGTTCCCGGGCTCACGGAGAAGATCCTGGAGCACCGGCAATTTCTCGAGAAAGGAAACGGATTACTCCAGAAGCGGAATGAGCGGGCCCGGGGGGAAATTATTAACCTGATTGAGCATGAGATCTCCAAGTATATTCACAAGATGCTCAAGTACGATCTTTCCTTTGATCAGGTGATCGAACAGGTCGTGGCCCGGGAAAAGGACCCCTATTCCTACGCCCAAAAGGTCAGCGAGCCGTTCGCCAAGTACTATCAGATCTACAAGGTGGATAAGCC
>CAYQWO010000413.1:0-3999 GCA_964421095.1 uncultured Syntrophaceae bacterium | reverse complement strand
AAAATATGCATCACCTACAGCGCAAACATGTGAGTTTAATGCTGTTGATCAGCATGATCCTGGCTTTGGCTATTCCCGCAATGGCCGCGGAATACCCGACCAAGCCCATTACTTTGGTTATTCAATACCCCCCTGGAGGTTCTACAGACCTGACCGCCCGTGCCCTGGCCATAGCCGCCAAAAAATATCTCGGCCAACCGGTCGTATGCGAAAACAAGTCTGGGGGTGGGGGAACGGTGGGCGTCGCCTTAGTAGCTGCCAAGCAAGCCGATGGCTATACCATCGGCATTGTCACCAGCAGCCCGACCATGGCTTTTCACATGGGGAAGCTGAATTTTCACCCCGTCAACGACCTAACCCATATCATGCGCTGGGCGAATTATCTATTCGGAATTACCGTTCAAACTGATTCCCAGTGGAAAACCATCCAGGAGTTCATTCAGTATGTGAAGCAAAATCCGCAAAAAGTGTCCTACGGATCTCCCGGGGTGGGAACTCCGCCGCATCTGGCCATGGAAGAATTGAGTCTGGCAGCTGGTCTGCAGTTTATCCATATTCCGGCCAAGGGAATCGCCGAGAATAATACTGCGCTTCTGGGCGGCCATATAGACTCGGTTTCAGACTCCTCAGGCTGGGCCCCCCTGGTGGATGCCGGGAAATTCAGGCTGCTGGCCACCTGGGGCGAACAGCGATCTTCCCGGTACCCCCAAGTCCCCACCATAAAAGAGATTGGGTATGATGTAGTGGCTCGCAGCCACCTCGGAATCATCGGTCCCAAGGGAATACCCAAGCCCGTCGTGGCCAAAATACATGATGTCTTCCGGAAGGCTATGGATGACCCAGACTTTTTAGCAGTCTTGAAGAAAATGGATATGACCACCTATTACTTAAACCCCGAGGATTACGAAAAATATATCCAACAGGAGTATGATCGCATCGAGAAGCTGGTTAAAAAATTAGGTTTACAAAAGCAATAATGAAATGAGCCTTTTCATTACCTTCGAAGGAATCGAAGGGTGCGGCAAAACCACCCAGATCGGCCTCCTGACATCTTTCTTGAAAAACATCCATCGGCCTTTCTTGCTGACCCGTGAACCCGGCGGGACAGAGGTAGGGGAGCAAATCCGGCAGATCCTGCTTTATTCGGAAAATGTCGGGATTGAGCCGATGGCGGAGCTTTATCTGTATGCCGCAGCCAGGGTGCAGCATCTCCGTCAGGTTATCTCCCCGGCACTCCGCGATGGAAAGATTGTTATTTGTGATCGATTCGCCGACGCTACTCTCGCCTACCAGGGATACGGCCGCGGGCTGGATCTCGCCTGGATCGAAGAAATTCACGCGCGAACCATGGAAAATGTAAAGCCGGACCTGACTTTCCTTTTGGACCTGCCGGTGCAAGAAGGATTAAGGCGGGCCCTGAAACGGATGGAAAAGCATCCGATCAAGGAAGATCGCTTCGAGAAAGAGGCTCTCGATTTTCATCAGCGGGTAAGAGAGGGATATCTTATGTTAGCCCGGAGGGAACCGCAGCGGATCATTGTTTTGGATGGGATGAAAGATGAGCAGACCCTCCATCGGGAGATCCTATCCCGCCTCCCCCGGGGGTTTTGAGGTTACGGCATGCCCTTTGAACAAATTTTGGGACAGGAAAGTGCGGTGGCGATTTTGCGGAGCGCTTTGCTCAAAGGAAGATTGGCCCATGCTTACCTTTTCCTCGGCCCCCAGGGCGTCGGCAAGCGCCTGACTGCCCTGACGCTGGCCAAAGCCATGAATTGTAAATCTCCGCCCAGGGCAGCAGATGCCTGCGATCGGTGTCCCTCCTGTGTGAAGATCAACTCTTCCAACCATGCTGACGTGATCTTGGTGGAGCCCGAAGGAGAAGTCCTGAAGATCGATCAGGTCCGGGACATGCAGAGGCGACTTCGATATAGGCCCTTAGAGGGAGGGCATCGGGCCTGTATCATCGACTCGGCAGACGGTTTGAACGAGGCGGCCTCCAACGCGCTGCTCAAAACCCTGGAAGAGCCCCCGGATGAGACGCACCTGTTCTTGATCACCTCCCGGCCTCATAAACTTCTTCCGACCATCCTCTCCCGGTGTCAGTGGGTCAAGTTCAAACCGCTTTCCCGCGCCCATATCGTTCAGATCCTGCAAACAGTACATTCCCTGGAGGAAGAACAAGCAAAGTTCTATGCCTCTCTGGCAGAGGGAAGTGTCGGACAGGCCCAGGCGCTCAGCAACCGGGTGGATTTCCAGAAGCGCGCGGACTGGTTGCGGGCCTTCTCGGATATCCCGGAGAAAAATGCCGAAGAGATCTTTGAGACCTGCGAGCGGATCTCCAAGGAAGAGGAGGGAATCAATGACATGCTGGAACTGTGGAAACTCTGGATCAGGGACCTGATGGTTTTTAAAATTCAGGGGAAAGCCCCGGGGGGGAAATTGATCAACCATGACCTGGGGGCCGAGGTCGCTGCGGAAGCGGGAAGATATTCCTTTGAGCAGCTCGATTGGCTTTTTGGCTTGATCTCCAACGTGCAAAAGTCCATCGCCCTCAATGCCAACCGGCAGCTTGCTTTGGAGACTCTCATGCTGGAGATGAAGAAAAATGCGAAAGCAAATCTTTAATTCGGACGCAGACGGGCAGAGAATGAAGAAGAAATGAAAGTCGTCGGCGTGAAATTCAGGGATCATGGCCGGATCTACGATTACGATTCAACGGGTTTTGCCCTTAGGGAAAGGGATATCGTAATGGTGGAAACGGAGCATGGGCCGGAGCTGGGCTTTGTCGCTCGCATGCCCCTGGAACGGGACCCGGCTTATTTCTCCAAGGCTCTGCAGCGGGTCATCCGCCTGGCCGAGGAGAACGACATGGAGCAGGGACGGCGAAACCTCTACCAGGAGCGGGAAGCCAAACGCCTATGCCTGGCCAAGATTAAGGAACAGAGCCTCCCTATGAAACTCATCGGGGTGGAATCCTTCCTGGACGGGAGCAAGATCATCTTTTATTTTGTCTCCGAAGGTCGAGTGGATTTCCGGGCCCTGGTGAAGGATTTGGCCAGCGCCTTCAAAACCCGCATCGAGATGCGCCAGGTGGGCGTGCGCAATGAAGCCAAAATGATCGGTGGCCTGGGCAATTGCGGGCGGGAGTTCTGCTGCTGCGCCTTTCTGAAGGAATTTGAGCCGGTCTCGGTCAAAATGGCCAAGGAGCAAAACCTGGCCCTCAATCCCCAGAAGATCTCCGGCGCCTGCGGCCGCTTGATGTGCTGCCTAGCCTATGAAATCGACACCTATACGGAATTGCGGAAAGACATGCCGAAGGTGGGAAAAAGGGTGGTGACGCCGCAGGGCCCCGGGAAGGTCGTCCAGCAAAATATCATCCATCAGAAGATTCGGGTTGTCCTGGACGAGGGCAAAGAGGTGGAGGCGGGTGTGCATGAAATCAGAGAGGAATCTTTCTTTGAAAAATACAGGAAGGGGAGATGAGAAAAATTTATTTTACTACCCCCATTTATTATGTGAATGCTGAACCCCACATCGGCCATGCCTATACGACCATCGTCACGGATATGCTTAACCGTTTTTATAAGCTGGCTGGTTACCAGACTTTCTTTTTGACGGGTACGGACGAGCATGGAGATAAAGTGGCCCAGGCCGCCCGAGCTGCCGGGGAAATGCCTCAGGACTATGCCGACCGGATCAGCAGCCTTTTCCGCGCCCTCTGGCCCAAGCTGAATATCACCCACGACCGTTTCATCCGCACAACGGAAGAAACTCACCAGCGGGTGGTCCAGCTTATCCTGCAAAAAGTTTATGATGCCGGAGATATCTACTTCGGCGAGTATGGGGGGCATTACTGTCGGGGCTGCGAGCGTTTCCTCACCGAAAAAGAGCTGGTCGGTGGAAAATGCCCGGACCACGGAACGGAGCCGCAGTACATCAAGGAAAAGAACTATTTCTTCCGCATGAGCAAATACCAGCAATGGCTGATCGATCACCTCC
>CAYQWO010000412.1:0-4009 GCA_964421095.1 uncultured Syntrophaceae bacterium | reverse complement strand
GATTGCAAGCAATCCCGCCAAGGTGGGATTTTCTTCCGGGCCCCTGAAATCATCGGCGTTCATGTCCGTCCCATTCATTAAATTAACTCTTTCATGGGAACGATCTTGACCCCGGCAGCTTCCAGTTTTGTGCGTATGGTTCGGGCGACTTTGACCGCGGTGGGACTATCCCCGTGAACCATGACCGTTTGGCCAGAGCATTCCACATCCTTTCCATCATAGGTTTTCACCTTCTTTTCCAGAATCATCCTTAAGACACGATCCGCGCACTCCTCCGGGTCAGTAATGATGGCTCCCACTTTCTTCCTCGAGACAAGCATGCCGCTGGAATCCAGCGCCCGATCGGCAAAGAATTTTCGAATCACCTTCAGCCCTACTTTCTCGGCTTCTCTGGCCATCAAATCACCCTTGGGGCCGTAAATGAGGGGGACAATCAGATTCTTATCCAGCTGGACGACGGCGGCAACCCCGGCCCGGGCGATCTCCTCATTGTCGCTGTAAAATGAAGTTCCGGCGCTGCCGTGCCAGGTGAAATGCTGCAATTCCTCTCCTTCCGCTCGGGCAATGGCCTGGAGAGCTCCGCCTTGATAAAGAGAATAATTGAGATATTCTTCCGGATTTAAGGCCATTAACCTGCGACCAAATCCCATGAGGTCAGGAAATCCAACGTGGGTGCCGACTTTCACTCCATGCTTCTTAGATAATTGCACCGTGTTTCTCATGACGATGGGATCCCCCGCGTGGAAACCGCAGGCAATATTGGCTGAGGAGATGAATTCCATCAATTCTTCGTCAAAACCCAACTTCCACCTGCCGAAGCTCTCTCCCACATCAGCGCTAATATCAATCTTTCTCATCTTTTCCCTCCTTTGGCCGCCGCCTTGGATTCATGGAGAAGAAATAATTTCCCATAGCCTTTTAGGCCAAAGAGACCCATTTCTTTTAGAGCCATCCACATGGAAGCTTGATTACTGGTCACCACAGGCTTTCCGGTGTCTGCTTCCAGCTGTTCGATGATTTCAATCGTCCGGAAGTTTGTGCAGCTGATGAAGAAGCCATCGGATTCAGGTACGTCAATTTCTCGTGCTGCCCGGTAGGCCTCGGAGGGAGAAAGATACCCTTTCTCCAGGCCATCTAATATCCCCAGATGTTTTTCCCTCAGGACCTTGAATCCAGGGATGGTCTTTTCCAAGAATATCTTTTCTCTTTCCCCGATCTTGAAATTATAGGGACTTGCCAGAACAATCTTTTTCAGGTTGAACGCCTTCAGGGCTGCCATCACGGCCGTGGTGGTGGAAATTCCAGGCACACCGGTCTCCTTTTTGATCCTTTTCCCAACTTCCCTATCATACCCTGGACCTTTGATAAAACTTCCCGTTGTACAGGCATAGATGATTACGCTGGGTTCTACGCTGCCCACTTCCCTGGCGGCCCTTTCAATCTCTGTATTCATCCTGAACATCGCTTCTTCTTTTTCCTCTTCCGTGGCCACGACGGGATTGAATACCCTGGCGGTATGCACCGATACCCCTTCAGGGGCCATCCGCTGAAATTCCACCTCACAGACAGTGTTTGAAGACGGGACAATCAGCCCAATCTTCCCCCGCCATCCATACATAACAACCTCCCTTCCCCCTTATTCCGGTTTGATCCCTCCGATGGTGATCAATTCGTTCCACTTCTTATCTTCTTGGGCCAAATACTTCGCAAATTCTTCTGGGTCCTTCGTGGAGATGGTGACCCCTTGACTGTCGCAGTAATCCCTAAACTCCTTACTCTCGATCGCCTTTCTGAAGGCCTGGTAGAGAATGGTGACTCTCTCCTGCGGTATTCCTTTGGGGCCGACCCAGGCATAGAAAGTTATGAATTCCGCGTCCATTCCGAGTTCCTTAAATGTCTGGGCTTCGGGGACGAATTTACTTCTTTCCGGCGCGGCGACTCCCAGAGCCTTCAATTTACCCCCTTTGATCAGATGGAAAGTATCCGTAATCCCGGCGACGATGGCTTCAATATGTCCTCCCAGCAACGCGGGAATCGATGGGGCTGTTCCCTTGTAAGGCACGTGAATAAACTTGACCCCGGCCACCTGCTCCATGCCGATGGCCGAAATATGAAAGATGGCCCCATATCCGGAATTCCCCATGCGCACTTTTCCGGGGTTCGCCCTGGCATGATCGAGGAATTCCTTCAGGCTATTCCAGGGGGCCTCTTTCCTAACCAAGATAGTCGAGGGGGAATATCCGCCAAACATGATAGGTTCAAATTTCACGTAATCGATCCCCGCGCGCATGGTGTATTTAAGGATATTAATAGATGGAGAGACCTGACCGAAGGTATATCCATCCGGAGCAGAATTAGCGATCTCGTTAAACCCGATCGATGCCCCCCCTCCGGGCTTATTGATGATGATGACCGGTTGACCCAAAGCTTTCTCCAGATGGGGCTGGAGGGCTCGGGCAGTCAAATCCTGCCCGCCTCCGGCTGACCAGGAAATGATGAAAGTCAACTGCTTTGTCGGAAACTTTTCTTGGGCGAAGGCCAGGCTTCCAACCATTGTGCCCCAGCCAAGAGCAGCCATAAGAATTGCCATCCAAAATTTTTTCGCATTATTTTTCATTTATTCCCTCCTGAGAAATTATTTCGTATTGGCAAAATTTAACCACAGAGGGCACAGAGTTTTTATATCCTAATTCGTTTCTCCGGGTTCTCTGTGGTGAAATTCCTGTGGTTTCATATGTTCTCCGATTCCCCAATCTTCTCTAACAATTTTCTCCTTTTCCGCGATGAAAAAATAGAAGACAAGATAAAAATAATGGCCAGGGATAAGAGGATGGCGGAAATGGGTCTCTTAAAAAATATTGCTAAGTCGCCCCCCGAAACAAGTAGAGATTGCCGGAATGATTCTTCCCATAAGGGACCCAGAATATAAGCGAATATCAAGGGGGCAGGCTCAAACCCTGTTTTTCTCAGCAGGTAACCGATGAAACCGAAGAAGAGCATCAGATTGATTTCCAGCAGGCTGTTGTTGTTGGCATAAGCCCCGATTAAACAGAAGATGAGGATGAGAGGGAAAAGGATGCCATAAGGTACCTTTAGCAGCTTGACCCAGATCCCGACCAGAGGAAGGTTCAAGATCAAGAGCATGACATTTCCTACATACATGCTGATAATCGTCCCCCAGAATACATCCGGATTGTTTTCTATGAGTAGAGGACCCGGGATGACTCCATGAATCCTCAACGCCCCTAAGAGAAGGGCCATGGTGGCAGAGGTTGGAATTCCGAAAGTTAAGAGGGGGATAAAAGCTCCAGCGGTGGCGGCATTATTCGCCGACTCGGGGCCGGCGACTCCTTCAATGGCCCCCTTTCCAAATTTTTCCGGAAACCGGGAGACCCGTTTTTCTATCGTGTAGGAAATGAAGGAGGAAATTATATTTCCAGGACCCGGTAGGACCCCTATGAAAAATCCCAGGAGTGAACCGCGGGCAATGGGTTTGGCCGAAGCCTTCCAATCCTCTTTGTCCGGAAGTAACCCTCCGATTTGGGCTTGGAAGAACTCTCGTTGGAATATTCCTTCTAAATTGATCAGAACCTCCCCCACGCCGTATAGGCCCATGACGATGGGAACGATACCCAGGCCGTCGTAGAATTCTTTAATTCCAAACGTAAAACGGATGACCCCGGAAACGCTATCAATCCCCACGGTCCCGATGATCATTCCTACCGCAGCCATGGCAAAGGCTTTGATCATGGAGCCGGCTGCCAGGTACGCCAGCAGGGTTAAGGCGAAAAGAATGAGAGCAAAGAACTCAGTCGGTCCAAATTGTAAGGCAAATCTGGCCACCGGGGGAGCCATGACCTGGAGCAAAAAAACCCCGAGTGTTCCGGCAAGGAAAGAACCGATGGCCGCGATTCCCAAGGCCCGCCCGGCCCTTCCTTGCCTGGCCATCTGGTAACCATCCAAACAGGTAACAACGGAGGCGGCTTCTCCAGGAATGTTGACCAGAATG